>NZ_DITB01000042.1 GCF_002422095.1 Flavobacterium sp. UBA6195 | reverse complement strand
CTTCCTTTTGCAAACATAGGATGACTTGTATGACGAAATAATCGACATAATGAATATTTAGATTGCTTCGTTCCTCGCAATGACTATGAGTTTAATGTTGTGTTTAAATTTTAAGAATTTATTAAGATTTTGGCACAAAACTTGATTTTTCTTTCAAAACCAACTTTATGAAAACTATTTACATCCTTATCTTCTCAATTGTAATGTTATCTTGTCAAAAAGAAAAAACATCTTTACCAATTGAAGAAAATTCGATTGCAATTTCTTCCCAATTAAAAACAGATAAATTACAAAATTTTGAGTTTGTACTTAAAAAAGACACTTTAATTTCTGGAAAAGAAGGAACAAAGGTTTGGATTACAAAAGATTTGTTTGAAAATTACACGAACGGAAAAATCACTTTTGAATTAAAAGAGTTTTATTCAAAAGAAGATATGATTTTAAATGGTTTGTCAACTGTAACTGATAAAGACGAATTATTAGAATCTTCTGGAATGTTTTACATTAATTTTAAAGAAGGCGATAAACAATTGAAAATCAAAAAAGGCAAATCTTATGATGTTACAATTCCAAATAAACCATTAGCAGAGAGTAACATTTATTATAACAATAATGATTCCATTTTTAGTTGGGAATTGAGTGAGAATAAAATACATACTGAAATATCCGACATTGTAAGAAATTTGGAATATTTTAAATCTGGCAAATGGAAATATGAGAATATTCCAGACAAGTTCAAAAAAAGAGTTGCAATAGATAGTCTTGAAATTGTTAAAAAAAGAGATTCCCTTAAGTATTTAAAAATTATAAATGAGGATAATAAAAAAAGTATTGAAGCATTAATTGAATCAAATAGTGAGTGGGCAATAGTATTAGAAGATCAAAACTTAACAAAAGAAGAAGAAATTGTAAGGCACAATTTTTATGAAAACCAAAATCAAATTTATTCTTTCACATCAGACAAATTAGGTTGGATTAACATCGATAAAATTTTAGCTTATGAAGTTGAGAAAGAAATAACTTATAAAAACACTAATCAAGACCTTAAATATTTTTCTTTCAATTTGATTTACCAAAATAATCAATCACTTTTGAACTATAATTTAGGTCAATTTGATACATATTTGAATAAAACTAAAATTATTGGAAAAATAAAAGTTGTTGTTTATGCTAATTCAGGAAATAAAATCATGTTTGATTCGTTTTATATAGATAAAAATTCCAAAAGTGAATTTGATTTAAATTTCAAAGAAATCACTTTGGATAAATTAAATCAAGAACTAATCTCCAACTAACATGAAAACCCAAATCACCCTATTTTTAATATTCATATCCACATTCAGTTTCAGTCAAAATCAAAACAAAATTGATTTAGAAAAACTGAAAACAAAAGTGTATCAATTGGTAAACGAAGAACGTTCCAATAACGACAGAAAAGTTCTTGGTTTGGATGCTTATTTGAAAAAAGCAGCAGATGACCATGCCAAATACATAGCAAAAGCTCTAACTTTAACGCACGAACAAACCGATGTAAAAAAGCAAAGTCCAAAAGAACGCGTGTCTTTTTATGGCGGAAATTCGTTTGTTTTGGTGGGTGAAAACTTATTATTTACAGGAATTAAAGACCAAATTTACTCTGAAACCGATTTAGATGCATTAGCTTTAAAAATGTTTAATCTGTGGAAGAAATCACCGAATCATTACAAGAATATTTCAGAAACAAAATATAATTTCACGGAAATTGGTTTTAGCATCGATTCGGAAAATAAAAAAATTTATGCAGTACAATTGTTTGGTGCAAAATAAAAAACCTGATAGCTTATAAACTATCAGGTTTCTATTTCACTGAACACTACTCACTGAGCACTGAACACTTATATTATCTCGAATAATTCGGAGCTTCTTTCGTAATCGTTACGTTATGTGGGTGACTTTCGCCAATTCCACTCGCTGTAATTCTAATGAAACGTCCATTTTCTTGTAAGGTTGGAATATCTTTTGCACCACAATATCCCATTCCGGCTCTCAAACCACCAATGAATTGTTGCATGCTTTCGTTTAATTCTCCTTTGTAAGGCACACGACCTACAATTCCTTCTGGAACTAATTTCTTCACATCATCTTCTACATCTTGGAAATAACGGTCTTTCGAACCTTCTTGCATTGCTTCAACAGAACCCATTCCACGGTATGATTTGAATTTTCTTCCTTCAAAAATAATCGTTTCTCCTGGCGATTCTTTTGTTCCTGCTAAAAGTGAACCTAACATTACACAATCAGCTCCTGCAGCAATCGCTTTTGGAATGTCCCCTGTATAACGAATTCCACCATCAGCTATAACTGGAACTCCTGTTCCTCTTAACGCCGCAGCTACTTCTAAAACAGCTGAAAATTGTGGAAAACCAACACCTGCCACAACTCGCGTTGTACAAATAGAACCTGGACCAATTCCAACTTTTACTGCATCAGCTCCGTTTTGAGCTAAATATAAAGCTGCTTCTGGAGTTGCAATGTTGCCCACAACTACATCTAATTCAGGGAATTTTGCTTTTACAGCTTTTAATACATCTACAACACCCTTTGTATGTCCGTGAGCCGTATCGATGATTACAGCATCAACTCCAGCATTTACTAAAGCCGTTGCTCTATCTACTGCATCAGCCGTAACCCCTAAAGCCGCAGCTACACGTAAACGACCGAATTTATCTTTATTGGCAATTGGTTTTTGCGTTAATTTAGTAATATCTCTAAACGTAATTAAACCAACTAATTTATTGTTGTTATCAACTACTGGTAATTTTTCAATTTTGTTTTCTTGAAGAATTCCTTCTGCTTCTTGCAAAGTGGTTCCTTGAGCAGCCGTTACTAAATTTTCAGAAGTCATTACTTCCAAAATAGAACGTGAATTTACTTTTTCGAAACGTAAATCTCTATTCGTTACGATTCCTTTTAAAATTCCGTTATCATCTACAACTGGAATTCCGCCAATGCTAAATTCTTTCATTGCCATTTTCGCATCACCAACATTTGCAGTTAAAGGCAATGTTACCGGATCGATAATCATACCGCTTTCTGCACGTTTTACTTTCTTTACTTTCGCTGCTTGTTGCTCAATCGTCATGTTTTTGTGTAAAACGCCAATTCCTCCTTCTTGTGCCATAGCAATTGCCATAGAACTTTCGGTAACCGTGTCCATTGCTGCTGAAACGATAGGAACATTCAACGTAATATTTCTCGAAAACTTCGATTGAATACTAACTTCGCGTGGTAAAATTTCTGAATAATTTGGAATAAGCAAAACATCGTCGTAAGTAAGACCTTCGCCAACGATTTTAGTTGTGTGTGCTTTCATGGTGCAATTTGTAGTTGTTGTTAAATTGCGTGCAAATATAGTAAAACTTAGGCTAATAATCTATTTCTTTTAAGAATAAATTATGTAACTTGCATAATAATTTTTCATCTACAATGAGCGATTCTAAAAAAACAAGTACAGGCCTAAACGATTTAGAAGTAGTAGAATCCGCAAAAAAATTCGGCACCAACTCGGTTGAACATCAGAAAAAAAACCATTTTCTGAATTCTATTTTAGATATCGTAAAAGAACCCATGTTTCTTTTATTGTTTACCGCAACGAGTATATATTTCATAACTGGTGATTATGGTGATGGCATTTTTATGGCCATTGCGATTGTCTTCGTAATTGCGATTTCTGTTTTTCAAGAATCTAGAAGTCGTAATGCGATTGAAGCTTTAAAAAAACTAACCCAACCAAAATGTAAAGTCATTCGAAATGGTTCTACAATCGAAATTCCAACCGAGGAAATTGTCATTGGTGATTGTGTTCAATTAGAAGAAGGCGCTTTCATTCCTGCGGATGGAATTATTCTTTCTTCCAACGATTTTTCGGTCAATGAATCTATCTTAACCGGTGAATCTTTAGCCGTATTTAAGCCTAATGAATCTGAAAACAAACAAGTTTTTCAAGGTACTATTGTTGCTTCTGGTTTAGCAATTTGTGAAGTAACGGCTATTGGAGATAAAACACAATTAGGAAAAATTGGTTCGAGTTTGAATGCGATTGAAGAAGAAAAAACGCCTTTACAAATTCAAATCGGGAATTTCGTTACTAAAATGTCTTTTATTGGTTTGGTGATTTTTGCTATTGTTTGGGCGATTAATTACTACAACTCTGGATTAGTTTTAGATAGTTTATTAAAAGCGTTAACCTTAGCAATGAGCGTTATCCCAGAGGAAATTCCAGTAGCTTTCACTACGTTTATGGCATTAGGTGCTTGGAGATTGATGAAAATGGGAATCATTACCAAACAAACCAAAACTGTGGAAACCTTAGGAAGTGCCACCGTAATTTGCACCGATAAAACCGGAACGATTACCGAAAACCGAATGAGTTTAGCCGAATTGTATCTTTTTAAATCCAATTCGATAATAGAAACCTCTCAAAAACTAAATCCCGAAGCAGAAGAAGTATTGAATTTCGCCATGTGGTCGAGCGAACCCATTCCGTTTGATGCGATGGAAATTGCGATACATGAAGCGTATTCTAATTTTGAAAGTGAAGACGAACGACCTCATTTTAAAATGGTTCACGAATATCCGTTAAGTGGAAAACCACCGATGATGACACACGTTTTCGAAAACGAATCAGGTAAAAAAATCATTGCGGCAAAAGGTGCTCCAGAAGCATTAATCGCTGTTAGTCATTTAACTGAAACTGAAAAAAATCAGATTTTTGAAGCAATGAAAACCATGATGCAAAAAGGATTTCGAGTTTTAGGCGTGGGTGTTTCTGACTTTGTAGGAACGGATTATCCGGCAGCCCAACAAGAATTAAAGTTCCATTTTAAAGGATTGGTCGCTTTTTATGACCCACCAAAACATAACATTCAAGCGGTTTTTGAAACGTTTTACAAAGCTGGAATTCAAGTAAAAATTGTAACAGGCGATAATGCTGAAACCACTTCCACCATTGCAAAACAAGTCGGATTTAAAAATGCTGATAAAGTATTAAATGGCGACGAATTAATGGCAATGGATGAAGCTACTTTGAAAGAAAAAGTAATGGTAACAGCTATTTTCACCAGAATGTTTCCAGAAGCAAAATTGAGAATTATCAAAGCATTAAAAGCCAACAATCAAATCGTAGCCATGACAGGTGATGGCGTAAATGACGGACCTGCTTTAAAATCAGCGCACATCGGAATTGCGATGGGTAAAAAAGGTACCGAAATTGCCAAACAAGCTGCCAACTTAATTCTTGTAGACGATAATTTCGAGCGAATGACAGATGCAATTGCCATGGGAAGAAAAATCTACCTCAACCTAAAAAAAGCAATTCAATACATCATTTCTATTCATATTCCGATTATATTAATTGTGTTTATTCCATTGGCTTTGGGTTGGATGTATCCAAATATTTTTTCTCCAGTTCACATTATTTTCTTGGAAATTATTATGGGCCCAACTTGCTCCATCATATACGAAAACGAACCTATGGAAGATAATTTGATGCTTCAAAAACCAAGACCACTAACGACAACTTTTTTCAACTTAAAAGAAGTATTAATAAGTATAATTCAAGGATTAGTAATTACTTTAGGATTGCTATTTATTTACCAATACGCTATTAGAGAAAACATGTCCGAAAACGGCACTAGAACCTTGATTTTCTTAACTTTAATTACTTCAAATATCGTATTAACGTTAGCGAATCGTTCGTTTTATTATTCGATTTTCAAAACGATTCAGTACAAAAATAATTTAGTGGGATTAATCATTGGAATCACTATTTTACTGACAGGATTACTTCTGTTTATTCCTGCATTTTCGAACTTTTTCTTATTTGAAATGGTAAGTGGTTCCCAAATAGGATTGTGTGTTTTAGTGGGAAGTATTTCAGTACTTTGGGTAGAAATTTATAAAGCCTTTAAACGAAGAAAATCAGCTTAATGAAACTCGCCAAATAGTTTAGTCGCTTCGTTGTAAGCACTTTCAAAGCTCATTGGACTGGTATTCGTATTTTCTCTTTTCGTGGTGAAATACGACAACAATTTTTCCGTAGGCATATTACCTGTTAAATCGTCTTTTGCCATAGGGCAACCACCAAAACCTTGAATCGCACCATCATAACGACGACAACCTGCATTGTAAGCTGCATCAATTTTTTCAAACCATTTGTCTGGCGTAGTATGAAGATGCGCACCAAATTCGATGTTTGGATATTTCGGAATCAAATTAGAAAATAAGTAATCAATTACTTCTGGAGTGGAACTTCCAACGGTATCCGAAAGCGAAAGGATTTTTACACCCATATTCGCCAATTTTTCTGTCCATTCGCCAACAATTTCAACATTCCAAGGATCTCCATACGGATTTCCAAAACCCATTGAAATATAAGTCACGACTTCTTTATTCGATTTATCTGCGATTTCTAAAATTTCTTGTAATGTCACTAAACTTTCCGCAATAGTTTTGTGCGTATTTCGCATTTGAAAGTTCTCCGAAATCGAAAATGGAAAACCTAAATATTGAATTTCCTTATGAATCGAAGCATTTTGAGCACCTTGTGTATTCGCAATAATCGCTAATAATTTGCTATTAGTGGCAGACAAATCCAATTGCGCTAATACCTCAACCGTATCTTGCATTTGCGGAATCGCTTTTGGCGAAACAAAACTTCCAAAATCAATAGTATCAAAGCCTACACGCAATAACGATTGGATGTATTTTACCTTTCTTTCGGTAGGAATAAACGGTTTGATACCTTGCATGGCATCTCGCGGACACTCGATAATTTTGATTTCGTTCATAGCTTCAAAGATAGGGATTTTAGCTGTTTTCCAAAATCTTTTTGTTAATCGCTTTCACTAAAGCCGGACCTTCATAAATAAATCCAGTGTAAAGTTGTACCAAACTGGCACCAGCATTTAATTTTTCAATCGCATCATCTGCGGTGTGAATTCCTCCTACTCCAATGATTGGAAACGACTTATTACTTTTTTCGGAAAGAAAACGAATCACTTCTGTAGAACGTTTGGTTAATGGTTTTCCAGACAAACCACCCATTTCTGATTTGTTTTCCGATTGTAAGCCTTCGCGAGAAATTGTAGTATTTGTAGCAATTACTCCTGCAATTTTAGTTTCGTTAACGATATTAATGATATCTAAAAGCTGCTCATCAGTTAAATCGGGAGCGATTTTTAGTAAAATTGGCTTTTGTTTTGATTTTGCGTTATTTTTGTCTTGAA
Organism: Flavobacterium sp. UBA6195; assembly: GCF_002422095.1. Classification (GTDB taxonomy): domain Bacteria; phylum Bacteroidota; class Bacteroidia; order Flavobacteriales; family Flavobacteriaceae; genus Flavobacterium. The sequence goes on along the minus strand of NZ_DITB01000042.1, from coordinate 1,401 downwards.
GCGTTTGTAATAAATCTGTCAAAGGTTTTTTATCTTGTAATTCGCGAAGATTTGGCGTGTTTGGCGAACTCACATTCACCACAAAATAATCGACATACGGAAACAAAGCTTCAAAACAGATTTCATAATCTTTTACCGCTTCTTCGTTTGGCGTGACTTTATTTTTTCCAATGTTTCCACCAATTAAAACACCTTTATTTTGTTTTAATCGCTCAACCGCTTCTTTTACACCACCATTATTAAACCCCATTCGGTTGATAATCGCATTGTCTTCTTTTAAGCGAAACAAACGTTTTTTTGGATTTCCTTCTTGTCCAATAGGTGTCAACGTTCCAATTTCAATAAATCCGAAACCAAAATTTGATAACTCTTGATACAATTTCGCATCTTTATCAAATCCTGCTGCTAAACCCACTGGATTTTTAAATTTAATTCCGAAAACTTCTCGTTCTAAACGAGCATCTTTTACTTCGTAAAGCGCTTGAAATAAGCTCGAAAAACCTGGGATTTTATTCAGAAAACGAATGAATGAAAAGGTAAAATAATGCACTTTTTCTGGATCGAAACAGAAAAGTATCGGACGAATGAAGATTTTGTACATAGTGTGTTGTGTTGTTGTGCAAAAGTAAGAAAATGCTATTCCAAAAAAAAGTATTGCCGCATTTTGTAACAATAAAAGATTTGATGCGTATAATTAGGGAAGTGAAAAGTGAAAAGACTAAACTTCTAATTTCTAAATTCTAACCTCTAAATTCTAATTTCAAAATGGCTCAAACTCCTTCCAACATGTTACCACTAGGCACGATTGCTCCTGATTTCAATTTGAAAGACACCAACGCTACCGATTTTAAAACTTTTGCTGATTGTAAAGGTGAAAAAGGAACGGTGGTAATGTTCATTTGTAATCATTGTCCGTTTGTGCATCATGTGATGGACGAGGTAATTCGAATAGTAAACGATTATCGTGTGCAAGGAATAGGTTTTGTAGCGATTTCGAGTAATGATGTTGTAAAATATCCGCAAGATGCACCAGAACTAATGACCGAATTTGCCTTTGAAAACGGATTTGAATTCCCATATCTATTCGATGAAACACAAGAAGTAGCAAAAGCTTACGATGCTGCTTGTACACCTGATTTTTATCTATTTGACAATCAAAATAAGTTGGTTTACCGCGGACAATTAGACGACAGCCGACCTGCAAACGGCATTCCATTAAGTGGTTCTGATTTACGAAGTGCAATTGATGGGGTGGTGATGAATCGATTAATTAATCCAGAACAGAAACCGAGTATTGGGTGTAATATTAAGTGGAAATGATTTCTTATTTACTTTCAATATGGGTATTGATTAAAAAATGTTTTATTTATTTTGTTTTTAAATCATTAATGTCCGATAAAA
>NZ_DITB01000036.1:7310-15938 GCF_002422095.1 Flavobacterium sp. UBA6195 | reverse complement strand
ATCAATCTATTCTTAAAAAATTGATCCATTCAGCAAGAGAACAAAAAAACGAAAGCATCGTACTAACTTTCTTTCCTCATCCAAGAATGGTTTTACAACAAGATTCCTCTATTAAACTATTAAATACGATAGATGAAAAAGCTACTTTATTAGAAAAATTTGGTCTAGACTACCTAATTATTCAACCTTTTGATGAAACTTTTTCAAATATGTTGGCAGAAGATTTTGTAAAAAATGTTTTAATTGATAAATTAAATATTCACAAAATCATAATAGGTCACGATCATCGTTTTGGCAAGAACAGAATTGCAGATATTAATGATTTAATTGACTTTGGCAAAAAGTATAATTTTGAAGTAGAACAAATCAGTGCTCAAGATATTGATGAAATTACTATAAGCTCAACAAAAATTAGAAAAGCCCTTTTAGATGGTAAAATTAAATTAGCTAATCAATTTTTAGGATATTCCTATTTTATCTCAGGACATGTAATAGAAGGAAAAAAAATTGGCAGAACCATTAATTTCCCTACAGCTAACATTCAAATTAACGAAAGTTATAAATTATTGCCCAAAAACGGCGTTTATGTAATTTCAAGTATAATCAACAATGTTTTATACTTTGGCATGATGAACATAGGGAAAAACCCAACCATTGGAGAGAACCAACAATCTATTGAAGTACATTTTTTTGAACTAAACGAAAATATTTACAATAAAAACTTACAAATATCTATTCTAGAACACATTAGAGAAGAGCAAAAATTCAACTCACTAACCGAGTTAAAAGCCCAACTTGAGAGGGACAAATTATTTTCACTAAATTACATTCAAAATTTAAAATGAACTTTTTTTTCAAAGCAATAGATAACAGTCCATTAATTGTTTTCCGAATCTTTTTTGGATTTTTAGTTGCTTGTGAAAGTTTTGGTGCCATTGTAACAGGATGGGTAAAACGAGTTTTTATTGACCCCGAATTCACATTTTCTTTTATTGGCTTTGACTGGCTTCAACCTTTGCCTGGTTATGGCATGTATTGCTATTTTATTCTAATGGGATTTTTCGGATTAGCGATAATGCTTGGTTATCGATACCGAATCGCCATAATTGCCTATACTCTTTTGTGGGCTGGCGCCTATTTCATGCAAAAATCATCATACAATAATCATTATTACCTATTGCTTTTAATTAGTTTATTACTGATTTTTCTTCCCGCAAATCGTTATGCTTCGCTTGATGTTAAACAAGATCGTGTTAAAGAAGAAAATACGATGCCTTATTGGATTAGTTTTTTATTTATTATTCAAATTGCTATTGTTTACATTTTTGCTTCGATAGCAAAATTATACCCAGATTGGTTAGACGGTACATTTACACGAAATTTACTTGCCGACTCAACTAAAGTAATTGCTCTAAAAAAACTATTTCTTCATAAATGGTTTTTTATGTTTATTGCTTACATGGGTATACTTTTTGATTTGTTAATAGTCCCTTTGTTATTGTTTAAAAGAACTAGAATCTTTGCTTTAATTGCTTCTTTAATATTTCACTTATTTAACGCAGTATTTTTAGAAATCGGAATTTTTCCTTTTTTTGCATTGACTTTCGCCTTGTTCTTTTATGAACCCGAGACTATTCGAAGACTATTTCTTAGAAAAAAGCCAAAGCTTGAAGATGAAAACTTAAGTCAAAATTTCTACGGAAAAAGAATCCTTTATTTTTTAATGATTCCGTATTTAATAATTCAAATTGCACTACCTCTTCGTCATCATTTTATTGAAGGTGATGTGCTTTGGACAGAAGAAGGACACCGATTAAGTTGGCGCATGATGCTTCGCGAAAGAAATGGGTATATTACTATTAAAATTAAAGATACGATATCAGGAGAAGAATCTATTTACAATTACAGAAAAAACCTAACAGATAAACAAGCCCAAAATTTAGCCACAAAACCCGATTTCATTTGGCAATACTGTCAACGCATTAAAGAGGAATATAAAGGAAAACCTATTGCCATTTATATTGATTGTAAAAACAGCATCAATCGAAAAGAATACAAAACATTAATTGACCCAAAGTTTGATATGGCTAAGGCCAAATGGAGTCATTTTAAACATAACAAATGGATTGAACTCCAATAAAAAATCCCGATTTTCATCGGGGTTTATTTTATTTACTCATTTCTGTAAAATACTTGTAGAATAGCGGAATAGTTTCAATACCTTTTAAGTAATTGAAAACCCCAAAATGCTCGTTTGGCGAGTGAATCGCATCACTATCTAAACCAAAGCCCATTAAAATTGTTTTACTCTTTAATTCCTTCTCAAATAAAGCTACAATTGGAATACTACCTCCTGAACGAACAGGAATAGCAGGAACTCCAAATGTTTCTGTGTACGCCTTATTAGCCGCTCTATAACCAACGCTATCAATTGGCGTAACATAACCTTGTCCACCATGATGTGGTTTTACCACTACTTTCACTGATTTAGGCGCGATACTTTCGAAATGTTTTTTGAATAATTCGGTAATTTCTTCCCAATCTTGGTTAGGTACTAAACGCATCGAAATTTTAGCATATGCTTTACTTGCGATAACTGTTTTAGCTCCTTCACCTGTATAACCACCCCAAATTCCGTTAACATCTAAAGTTGGACGAATAGAATTTCTTTCATTGGTAACATAACCTGTTTCTCCATGAACATCTTCGATATCTAAGGCTTTTTTGTATTTTTCTAATGAGAATGGTGCTTTTGCCATTTCAGCTCTTTCAGCAGCAGATAATTCTTCTACTTTATCGTAAAAACCTGGAATCGCAATGTGATTGTTTTCATCATGTAACGAAGCAATCATTTTAGTTAACACGTTAATTGGATTCGCAACAGCTCCTCCATATAATCCCGAATGTAAATCTCTATTTGGACCCGTAACTTCAACCTCAACATAACTCAAACCTCTTAAACCAGTTGTAATTGAAGGTTGTTGGTTAGAAATCATTCCCGTATCTGAAATCAAAATTACATCATTCGACAATTTTTCTTGATTACGTTCTACGAACCAGCCCAAACTTTTCGAACCTACTTCTTCTTCCCCTTCAATCATAAATTTTACGTTACATGGCAAACAATTGTTTTGAATCATATATTCAAAAGCTTTTACATGCATGTACATTTGACCTTTGTCATCACAAGCACCACGAGCAAAAATAGCTCCTTCAGGGTGAATTTCTGTTGTTTTAATTACAGGTTCAAAAGGAGGTGATGTCCATAATTCCATTGGATCTGGTGGTTGCACATCGTAATGTCCATAAACTAAAACCGTTGGTAAATTTTTATCGATAATTTTTTCTCCGTAAACAATTGGATAACCCGGCGTTTCGCAAAGCTCTACGAAATCGCAACCTGCTTTTTCTAAACTTGCTTTAACTGCTTCGGCCGTTAATACGACATCGTGAGCATAAGCGCTATCAGCACTTACTGATGGTATTTTTAAAAGTTCGATTAATTCGCTTAAAAAACGTTCTTTATTTTCTTGAACGTATTGTTTTATATTGTCCATTGTGATTGTTTGATAAAGTTCAAAAATACAAAAAATGTTGAAATCAAATCCATAAATTTGCCACTATAAAACACAAATTAAAAACCATAAATTAATTGAAGACTAATAAAACCTCATTTTCCTTACAAGAAATCTATTCAAAGATGGAATATTATTGTTCTTATCAAGAACGTTGCTACAAGGAAGTAGAGGAAAAATTATATTCGTTTTCTATAAATTCTACTGAAAAAGAGGGAATTCTGACCTATCTAATCGAAAACAATTTTATCAATGAAGAACGTTTTGCTCAAAGTTTTGCTCGTGGCAAACACAATTATAAATTATGGGGTAAAAACCGCATTGTGAACGAATTGAAATTTCGAAACATCTCCTCTCGCATCATCACAATAGCTTTAAAAGAAATTCCAGAGGAAACCTATAAAGAAAATTTCCACCAATTGTCGGAAAAACATTGGAACAGCATCACCGAACGAAAAGGGCAAAAGAAAAATAAAAAATTTGTCGATTTCTTACTTCGAAAAGGCTATGAAACGAGTTTGATTTATGAGAAGCTAAAAGAGTTGGAAGTGGGGAGTTAGAAGTGGGGAGTTGTTACACAGAGCCACACGAAGTCAACACAGCGTTTCACGAAGATATAGTTATGTTCCTTATGTGGTTTAAAAAACTTTGCGTGGCTTTGCGTTAAAACATTTGTGTAACCTTTAAGCCGCAGATTCTCAGATTTTAAAAATTATTTTGCGTGACTTTGCGAAAAAACTTTGCATGGATTTGCGTTAAAATATTTGTATCACAATAAAATCGTACTTTTGCAAAAAATAATCCATGTTAGAAAATAAAGACCAATCAAGAACGAGTTTATCGCAACTAGGCGAATTTGGCTTAATTGAACACTTAACTAAAAATTTTACTATTAGTCAAGAATCAACACTAAAAGGTATTGGTGACGATGCGGCGGTATTGAATTTTGGTGATAAAAAAGCGGTAATTTCTACCGATTTATTAGTTGAAGGTGTTCATTTTGATTTGGCTTACATGCCATTAAAACATTTAGGTTACAAAGCCGTTGTTGCGAATGTGTCTGATATTTGTGCGATGAACGCAACTCCAACTCAAATTACGGTTTCGGTAGCGGTTTCGAATCGTTTTCCATTGGAAGCTTTGGAAGAACTGTTTGATGGCATAACGTTAGCCTCTAAAATTTACAATGTAGATGTAATTGGTGGCGATACCACTTCTTCGCAAAAAGGGTTAATTATTAGTATAACTGCAATTGGTGAAGCAAATTCAGAAGATATCGTGTACCGAAATGGCGCAAAAGAAAATGATTTATTAGTGGTTTCGGGTGATATTGGTGCGGCTTACATGGGATTACAAGTTTTGGAACGCGAAAAACAAGTGTTTCAAGTGAATCCAAACAACCAACCGGTTTTAGACGATTACACGTATTTAATTGAACGTCAATTAAAACCAGAAGCCAGAACTGATATAAAGGAACTTTTAGAAAAATTAGAAGTAAAACCAACCGCCATGATTGATATTTCAGATGGTTTATCGTCGGAAATTTTACATTTGTGCAAACAGAGTAATGTAGGTTGTAATTTGTACGAAGAGAAAATCCCAGTGGATCCGCAGTTGATTAATGTATGTGAAGAATTTAATTTAGACATCACAACCGTAGCGTTAAGTGGTGGCGAAGATTACGAATTGCTTTTCACGATTAAAATGGAAGATTTTGACAAAATCAAAGGCAATCCAAATTTTACGGTAATCGGACATATGGTTGCCGCTACTGAAGGAAATCATTTAATCACAAGAGCGAATACAAAGATTGCATTGAAAGCTCGAGGGTGGAATGCTTTGATTGATTAGTTTACAGTCGCAGTATTCAGTCGCAGTTTAAAAAGCTTTAGAGATAAAAACCCCGAATTTCAAATGAAATTCGGGGTTTACTTTTTACTTTGAGCTTTTTACTTTTTACTTCTCAACTACATTTTCATCAACCAGTTTCTCATCGAAACTTCGTTGTTAATGATATCTCGTAATTCTGAAATCTTCACTCTATCTTGTTGCATGGAATCTCTGTGACGGATGGTTACCGTTTCATCTTCTAATGTTTGATGATCTACTGTAATACAGAAAGGTGTTCCAAGAGCATCTTGTCTTCTGTAACGTCTTCCAACTGCGTCTTTTTCATCATACGCTACGTTGAAATCCCATTTTAAATCATCGATGATTTTACGTGCTACTTCTGGTAAACCGTCTTTTTTAACTAATGGTAAAACAGCAGCTTTTGTTGGTGCTAATACTGAAGGTAAACGTAAAACTGTCCTTGTAGAACCATCTTCTAACACTTCTTCTTGTAATGACTTTGAAAATACTGCTAAGAACATTCTATCTAATCCTACTGAAGTTTCTACTACATAAGGCACATAGTTTTTGTTTTCTTCGGTATCGAAATATTGTAATTTTTTACCTGAATATTGTTCGTGTGCTTTCAAATCGAAATCGGTTCTCGAGTGAATTCCTTCTAATTCTTTGAATCCGAATGGGAAATTAAATTCGATATCCGCAGCAGCATTAGCGTAATGTGCTAATTTTTCATGGTCATGGAAACGATAGTTTTCTTTTCCTAAACCAAGTGACTGATGCCAAGCTAAACGTGTTGTTTTCCAGTATTCGTACCATTTCATTTCTTCACCTGGTTTTACGAAAAACTGCATTTCCATTTGTTCAAATTCGCGCATACGGAAAATGAATTGTCTTGCTACGATTTCGTTTCTAAACGCTTTACCCGTTTGAGCAATTCCAAAAGGAATTTTCATACGTCCCGTTTTTTGAACATTTAAAAAGTTTACGAAAATACCTTGAGCCGTTTCTGGACGCAAATATAAATCCATTGCGTTTTCAGCAGAAGCACCTAATTTAGTTCCGAACATTAAGTTGAATTGCTTTACATCGGTCCAGTTTTTTGAACCGCTTTCTGGACAAGCAATTTCTAACTCTTCGATTAAAGCTTTAACATCAGCAAGGTTTTCTGTCTCTAAAGAACGCGCCATTCTTTCTAGAATTTCTTTCTTTTTAGACAAATATTCCATCACACGAGGATTTGTTGTTTTGTATTGTTCTTCATCAAATGAAGCTCCAAAACGCTCACGTGCTTTGTCGATTTCTTTTTGTGCTTTTTGATTTAATTTTTCGGCATAATCCTCAATTAAAACATCAGCGCGGTATCTTTTTTTAGAATCTTTATTATCGATTAATGGATCATTAAAAGCATCAACGTGTCCAGAAGCTTTCCAAGTGGTTGGATGCATTAAAATTGCAGCGTCTAATCCTACAATATTTTCGTGCATTTGCACCATAGATTGCCACCAGTATTCACGGATGTTCTTTTTTAACTCCACACCATTTTGTGCATAGTCATAAACCGCACTTAAACCATCGTAAATTTCGCTCGACGGAAATATAAATCCGTACTCTTTTGCATGCGAAACTACATTCTTAAAAATATCATCTTGTTTTGCCATAGTGCAAAAGTAAAAATAGGAATGAAATAAAGAAAAGAAATTAGAGAATAAAAACAAGAATTGTTAATATTCGAAAACGGTTGTACCAATTTTAACGAAATCGTGGTAAATATTGATTTTATATTTACCTCTAATTGTCTTTTTTTGCTCTAAATCAACATAAGTACAAACATCTGTATCTTGTCTTTGATAATTAGTACTTACAGATGCACTGTATTGAAGTTTAATATTATTTTCTGTTTCAACATAGGTATTCTCGGAGGAAATAATTTGATTTTTAGGATTTACAACCTGAACAAATATGGTTTTATTTCCCGCCTTAACAAATTGGTTTTCTTGTAACGTAAAACAAACTCTCAATTGTTGAATTTTTGGCTCACGTAAATTATAACTTTCAGAATAAATTTTAACTCCTTTTGCATTAACATTTAAAGCATTAAGATAGTCGCTTTTTATCAAACTCCTAATATTAGAGTCTACATTATTATTTAACGATTTGCCAACGATATTAGACTTCCCAATTTGTTGTTCTTTGGTAAAAAACATTATTGAGTCATCAACAGATTTAAATTTAGATGCATTTTTAAAAGATTCAGAGTTTATTAACTTTATTTCTTGACTGAATCTGATACTATCTGCTTTGTTCTTTATACTTACAGAATCATATTTATAAAGAATTTCTGTTAATTGACTTTCAAGTACTTTATTTTCTAATTCAGAACTATCCATGTAGTCTTTAAAATCAATCGAAACCTTGTAATATTTGACACCTAGAAACAAAGAAATAAGCATTAAAAAAATGATACTTACTTTTAGTGTTTTATTTTTTTTAAGCGCCATGTTAATTTTTTTATATAAATTTATTTAAAAATGTTAATGCTTTTATAATTAATCGATAAAATGCTAAAATATCTGATAAACTTAATTTTCCCAAAACTATNNACTATGCTTTGGCTGTAATTCGTTACTACTAAATAATGAATCTATTCTATGTAGCAAATGCATTCATGATATGCCCTTCACACTACATCATCTTTTAGACAACAATGATACAACAAAAAAATTTTATGGCATAATACCAATAGAATTTGGCTCTTCAATGTTATATTTTCATCAAAATGGTATAGTTCAAAATCTAATTCATAATCTAAAATACAAAAACCAACAACAGATTGGTAGTTTTCTTGGAAAATTATATTCTGAAGATTTAAAATCGGTTACTAAAATAAAAACAATGTCAGAAATTATCCCTGTTCCACTTCACAAGAAACGACTTGAAGAGCGAGGTTATAATCAAGTAACTACTTTCTGTGAAGCATTATCTAATGAATTAAAGATTCCGCTTAACAACTCATTATTGTACAGAAATTATTATTCAAAAACACAAACAAAAAAAGATAAAGAAGCTAGAAAAGAGGTTAGTAATGCCTTATTTGATGTGCATTATACAGAAAAAGATCACAACAAACACTTTTTACTAGTTGATGACGTAATAACTTCTGGCGCAACCCTTGAAGCATGTGCAAGAACTTTGCTAAAAATAC
>NZ_DITB01000036.1:0-7219 GCF_002422095.1 Flavobacterium sp. UBA6195 | reverse complement strand
ATGAGATTAAAATAACTTTTGATGAGCTGATTAAAGTAAAAGACATTAATAAACAATTAATTATTTCACCTCCCATGAAAAAGCAACCTATAATTGTACCTCAAGGGAGTGCCAGTAAATTTATTTCAATTAAAATTTTAGACACATTACAACCTAACACAACCTATAGTTTCAATTTTGGGCAAAGTATTACCGACAATAATGAAGGAAATCCATTCTCGCAATTTAAATATGTTTTTTCTACAGGAAATACTTTAGATTCTTTATCAATTGTTGGAAAAATCAAAGACGCATATAATCAAAAACCCGATAATTTTGTTAGCGTGATGTTATATGATGCCAAAACATTTACCGACTCAACAGTATACAAAGAAAATCCATTGTATATTACTAACACTTTAGATAGTTTAAAAGAATTTTCTTTAGAAAATCTGAAGGAAGGTTCGTATAAAATTATTGCACTAAAAGAAAAAACAAACAACAACAAGTTTAACACCGATACTGACAAAATAGGCTTCATTGAAAGCACCATCACAATCCCATCTTCTGAAACGATTGAATTAGAACTTTTCCAAGAAAAACTAGCTTTTAAGGCCGAAAAACCAACTCAAGAAAGCAACAATAAATTATTTATGGGATTTAAAGGAGATATTAAAAATTCTACAATTACTGCCTCTTATGGAAATAAAGAAATTCCAATTAAAGTAAGTAAATTTCCTGTAAAAAATAAAGACTCTGTCCAGATTTTTTATCCAAATATCAAAATGGACTCCATACAAATTTCTGTTTCTAATGGCAATTACAATAAAACATTCAGTTCAAAGCTAAAAACACTTAAAATTACCGACAGCCTTAAACTAGAAAATAAAACCGAAAATGTATTGGCTTTTAGAGAATCTTTTAAAATTAAAACTAATACTCCAATTTTGAATATTGATGAATCCAAAATATCAATTAAAAACAAAGATTCTATTCCTGTAAAATTCAGCACAAAATATGTAGATTTTGAACAAGAGATAACATTTGATTTTAAAAAGGAAGAAAATCAAAAATACATCTTGAATATCCTTCCGGGTGCGATTAAGGACTTTTATGAAACAACTAATGATTCATTAAAATATGTTTGTGAAACAAAACAACTAGCCGATTATGGAAATTTAAAAATAAATTTAATAAATGTTAAACGCTTCCCCATAATTGTTGAACTTTTAATTAAAGATGAAGTAGTTTATAAAATGAATTCTAATAGTCTTACGAGTTTTTATTTTGAAACCATTGAGCCTAACCTATATACTATTAGAATTATTTATGACGATAACGCTAATAATGAATGGGATACCGGTAACTACTTAGCAAAAAAACAAGCTGAACAAATTATTTACTTTCCAAAAGAAATTGACGTTAGAGCGAATTGGGATGTAGAACAAGATTTTATTTTGGACTAGCGAATATTAAAATCGTCTCTATCATTCAAAAAATTAAATTTTATTCTAGCATCATGTTGAGTCATTTTATCTAATTCAAAGATAAAAACACCTAATTCATTTTCGCAGTCCACAATTGTATTTCCTAAAAAGTCAATAGCTTGAGAATGTCCGGGATATACTAAATGATTGGCGTCTTCTCCTATTCTATTAACGCCAATTGTGTAACACATGTTTTCTATGGCACGTGCTTTTAACAAGGCATCCCAAGCATTAATTCGTGGTTTTGGCCAATTGGCAACATACAATAACAAATCATAATTTTCAACATTTCGAACAAAAACCGGAAAACGCAAATCGTAGCAAATTTGCAGGCAAATATTCCAATTGTTATAATTTACAATTACTTTTTCAGTTCCTTTTTTGTACACTTTTTCCTCTCCCGCTAAGGTAAACAAATGACGTTTATTGTAAAACTGCACTTCGCCAGATGGAAAAATAAACACCATTCGGTTGTAGAAATTTTCATTTTCTTTGATGACTAAACTTCCTGTAATAGCACACGTTTTCTTTTTAGCCAAATCTTTTAGCCAAGCCATGGTTTCGCCTTCCATAGTTTCGGCTACAGCAACTGGATTCATGGTAAAACCAGAAGTGAACATTTCGGGTAAAACAAATAAATCAAACGATTCGTCTTCATTTAAAAAATATTCTTCTATGAATTTTCGATTTACTATTGGGTTTTCCCAAGCTAGTTTGGTTTGAAAAAGTGCAACTTTCATTAGGTAAAATTTTTATTAAAAGTACAAAAAAACGCATCCAAATGAATGAATGCGTTTTTATTATTTTAATGTTTCAATGAATTATTTCAAAGAAGCTTTTAAAAATTCTCTGTTCATACGAGCGATGTTTTCTAACGAAATGCCTTTTGGACATTCGATTTCACATGCTCCTGTATTCGTACAGTTTCCGAATCCTTCTTCGTCCATTTGACGTACCATGTTTAACACACGTTGTGTAGCTTCTACTTTACCTTGTGGTAATAAAGCATATTGTGATACTTTTGCTCCCACGAATAACATTGCAGAACCGTTTTTACAAGTTGCCACACAAGCGCCACATCCAATACAAGCTGCTGCTTCAAAAGCCTTATCAGCATCGTCTTTAGGAACTGGTATAGAATTGGCATCAATAGTATTTCCAGAAGTATTTACCGATACGAAACCACCCGCTTGTTGAATTCTATCGAAAGCACTTCTATCAACAACTAAGTCTTTGATAACTGGAAATGCTTTACTTCTCCATGGTTCAATGTAAATTGTATCACCATCGTTGAACATTCTCATGTGTAACTGACAAGTAGTAATTCCTGTATCAGGTCCGTGAGCACGTCCGTTGATGTATAAAGAACACATTCCGCAAATACCTTCACGACAGTCGTGATCGAATGCTACGGGTTCTTTTTTCTCATTAATTAATTGCTCGTTTAATTGGTCTAACATTTCCAAAAACGAACTTGCAGTAGAAACATTATCTAATTTATAAGTTTCCATGCTCCCTTTTGAACTTGCGTTCTTTTGACGCCAAATTTTAAGGTTTATATTGATATTTTTTGCTGCACTCATAATCTATTATTTGTAATTTCTAGCTGCAATTTTAATTTCTTCGTATTTCAATTCTTCTTTGTGAAGTTCTTCTTTACTGATGTCATCACCTTTGTATTCCCAAGCTCCAACAAATTTGAAGTTTTCGTCATCACGTAATGTTTCACCTTCAGCATCTTGATATTCTTCACGGAAGTGACCTCCACAAGACTCTTTACGTTGTAAAGCATCCATAGCCATTAATTGACCTAATTCGATGAAATCTGCAACTCTTAATACTTTTTCTAACTCAGGATTCAATTCGTCTGCGCTTCCAGGAACATAAACATCTTTGTAAAAATCTTCTTTTAATTGAGCAATTTCAGCAATAGCTTCTGTTAATCCTTTTTCGTTACGAGCCATACCTACTTTATTCCACATAATCAAACCTAATTTTTTATGGAAATAATCAACAGACTTGGTACCATTGTTGTTTAAGAATTTACTAATTGAATCTTTCACTCTAGCTTCTGCTTCAGCGAATTCTGGAGATTCAGTAGAAATTTTACCTGTTCTGATTTCGTCTGCTAAATAGTTAGAAATTGTGTAAGGTAATACAAAATATCCATCCGCTAAACCTTGCATTAAAGCTGACGCTCCTAAACGGTTAGCTCCGTGGTCAGAGAAGTTAGCCTCTCCAGCTACGAAACAACCTGGAATTGTAGATTGTAAGTTATAATCAACCCAAACACCACCCATAGTATAGTGAACTGCTGGATAAATTTTCATTGGTGTTTCATAAGGATTCTCATCCGTGATTTTTTGATACATCGTAAACAAGTTACCATATTTCTCTTCTAACCACTGTTTCCCTAATGCTGTAATTTCTTCAGGTGTTGGATTATGATTTCCTTTAGCATAAGCCGCTTGACGACCTTTTGTTTGAATCTCTGTTGAGAAATCTAAGTAAACTCCTTCATTAGTATCATTAGCTTCAATTCCGTAACCAGCATCACAACGCTCTTTTGCAGCCCTTGAAGCTACGTCACGTGGCACTAAGTTACCAAAAGCAGGATATCTTCTTTCTAAGTAGTAATCTCTATCTTCTTCAGCAATTTGAGTTGGTTTTAATTTCCCAGCTCTGATTGCTTCAGCATCTTCTTTTTTCTTTGGCACCCAAATACGTCCTGAGTTACGTAACGATTCAGACATCAACGTTAATTTTGACTGATTTGTTCCGTGAACCGGAATACATGTTGGGTGAATTTGTACATAACATGGATTTGCAAATAACGCTCCTTGTTTGTGGATTTTCCATCCAGCTGTTACGTTACTTCCCATTGCGTTTGTAGAAAGGAAATATACGTTTCCATAACCTCCAGAAGCAATAACCACAGCATGAGCTGAATGTCTTTCAATTTCTCCTGTAATTAAGTTACGAGCGATAATTCCACGAGCTTTTCCATCCACTTTAACTAAATCCAACATTTCGTGACGGTTGAACATTTGTACACGTCCTAACCCGATTTGTCTTGATAAAGCTGAATATGCTCCTAATAATAATTGTTGTCCTGTTTGTCCAGCAGCGTAGAAAGTACGTTGTACTTGCGTTCCACCAAACGAACGGTTATCTAACATTCCACCATATTCGCGTGCAAAAGGAACACCTTGTGCTACACATTGGTCGATAATATTTCCTGAAACTTCTGCTAAACGGTGAACGTTTGCTTCACGCGCACGGTAGTCACCACCTTTAATAGTATCATAGAAAAGACGGTAAACGCTATCACCATCATTTTGATAATTTTTTGCTGCATTGATACCTCCTTGAGCCGCAATTGAGTGCGCACGACGAGGAGAATCTTGAAAACAGAATGCCTTTACATTATACCCCATTTCTCCAAGAGAAGCAGCGGCAGAAGCACCTGCTAAACCAGTTCCTACCACAATAATATCGATTTTTGGTCTATTATTTGGAGCAACTAATTTCAAGTGATTTTTATGATTGGTCCATTTATCTTTTAAAGGACCAGCTGGTATTTTAGAATCTAACTTCATAATATATACTGATGTTGATTATTTTTTAAAGTGTAAAAAGATTGGGATAATAGCAAATAAAATTGGAACTATTATCGAAAATGCTTTCCCTACAAACTTAATGATAGGTGTAATTTTAGAACTATTTACTCCTAACGATTGGAAAGCACTTTGAAAACCATGCCACAAGTGGAACGCTAAAGCAACCATTGACAAAACATAGAAGATTGTAAAAGCAAGACCATATTTAGGATCTTTAAAAAAATCTACTGTTAATTTGTATAAGTCTTTGTACAAATCAGCTGTTTTTACATCGGCTTGACTGTAATGCAATTCGGTTCTGTTTTTAATAACAAATTGCTTTTGCATCATAGTCATCGGATCTGGTTTATCACCTTCTTTTCCAACTTGTTCAACAGGAAAATATTGACCTGTTTGTGTTCCTACGTAAAATTTCTGTTTGTTTCCTTGTACTTCAATTTCTTTAACCATTAACGGCATGTTTTTGTCGAAATGCATTTTAGCCCAGAAATTCACCATGTGAGTAGCGATGAAAACTAAAACTAAAGTTCCCAAAACCGCCATGTTTCTTGAAGCAAAACTACTTGAAGAACCATCCGTTTTAGCATAACCTATTGGACGTGCTTTTTTGTTTTGGATTGTCAACATAATTCCATCAATTGCATGGAAAATAATTGAAATGTAAGTAAGATATGAAAGTAACTTAACTGCTGGATTGGTGGTCATGAATAAAGCATATTCATTAAATTGCAAGCTGGTTCCAAAAATCAATTGAAGATTTCCTGCCAAATGACCCGCCAAAAACAAGCATAAAAATAAACCTGTAAGAGCCATCCAGTATTTTTTTACAATAGACGACTTCAATAGTGCTGATTTTGCCATAATTTTTATTTGATTGTACTAGTTTAATAAAAAATCAAACAAAAATAAGGCTATTTGAAATTAACTACAACCTTTTCGAGCTAATTTATAATGATTTTAAAATGAATTTAACTAACGTTGAATATCAAAGGATTAAAAGGCTTTTCAAATGAAAACATATAGTATTTTAGCAAAATAATTATCTTACATAAGACGGAATCAATCCTCTAAGACCCATATCGACCACATTTTCACCTATTGATGGCTCAAATTTACCATCAGCCGTTACCTCTCGCCACTCAAAACTATTGTTTGTAGATAGCGATAAAGTGATAACAATATCGCGAGTTTCACTACCATTGATAATTAAGTTTTGAGAAAATTTTCCTGTTACTACACATGAACCTGCAGGTATTGGCGAAGTAGAAGCAATAGGGTTTGGAACTGTGGTTGCTCCAGCTGGAGCTTGGCCAGAAGTAGCGTAAGGAACATCATTTAAAGCAAAAGCCCAATATCCTTGCAGACGATTTCCGTTTATAGGAAATGAATTATTACCTATAGCGTGTGTTGTGATGTAAGTATTATATCCAACAAAACTAGCAAGCTTTCCTTGATAATCGGCGCCATTATTTCGTACCGAAATTCCATATTCTTGATACGCCAAAGAAACACGAACATATTCATAATTTCCTTGTGCTACTTGACTTAATGGAATTTTTAAAAAAGCCTCACCTTCTCTAACAATAACCGCTTTACTAAAATCAATCGCAACCGAACCGCCTTGAGTAGTTTCATCGGCATGATACAAAATGGTACCATTCCCTAATTGGGTGTAAGCCGTTGGTGCCAGTTCAAAATAATGCGCACTAATTTTACTAAAATCGGGAGATTGTGCCGCATGTCCTGATGGAATTGATGCAGGTTGCCCCAAATTATTCAAACGCACTTGATTAGGATCAAATTGAAATTTAACAATCAAATATGGCTCGTTTGTTGCATCGTCTTCATCCTCACAGGAAAAAAAAGACACAACCGAAACCAAAACTAAAAGAACTCCAACAATTTTTTTCATAAATCAAAAACGTTTGATATTGCAACAAAATGTTTATTAAATCATTTAACGCAAAAACTACAACAAAAAGTATGCCTTTTTAACTATTTTTTAGGATTTAAGATTTCAAACCATTTGCTTTCTAAAGTTTTATTTATTGAAATCGTAACCTTAAATTTTCCGACAGGTAAATAAAACTTCTTGTTTTCAGCTGATTTGATTTTGATGTTTTTATCTTTTTT
>NZ_DITB01000014.1 GCF_002422095.1 Flavobacterium sp. UBA6195 | reverse complement strand
TCATGTTGAAATACGGACTAAATCGAAAACCATACCAACTGCCGGGAATATACGATTGTGTTTGAAAAGAAACAGTCCATTTTTGTGTGCCGTTCAAACGATTATTAAACCCTGGCAAGCCATCTTCGTCAAGTAAAGTCAAACGATCTTTAAATGATTCATCTCGGTTATTTCCCCAAACATAGGTGGGTTTTATAAACTGTCGAAAACGCCAATTTCCTATATTAATTAATGGACTAAAATAATTTAATCCCAACCTAAAAGTAGTTTGTTCGGTTAAGCCTGCATCATAAAAACTTCCCCATTCTGCAAAACCACTAGCATAGCCAAAAGAACATTTTTTCCCATAAGAAACACTTAACCCAGTGTACATTCTTGAGTTACTATTTTTCTCCTGATGCCCAATGATTAGTGCAATATTTTCTCCGTATGGAATATCCTCTGTAATGTAATAATTAAAAACAAATGTATCTTGATAGAATTTTTGTCTCGAAACCCCAATCATTCCAATCCAATTCTTTTCATTTGAAAAATATCTTGTTGGATCTAAACTTAGGCTAGGCGTTCTATTAAATTTTTTTTCGTTGTAAGTCAATGCTAAAATTAAATTGGTAAAATAACGCTCCGAATTTGACTTGGGGGTTACTTTTAAGGCTCTTCCATACCAATATTCCTGAAAATCATAGGAAACTTGCTTGGGTGTTATCTCATTTCCTTGTGGAAAAAGCTCCGTCATCAATTGATTTTCATAATAAATACCACCAGCATTTTTTGCAATCACAGAATAAAATGGTCTGTTGATATTAATACTCCGTCTGCTATCATTATCAAAATCATTCCCATAGTTAAAGTCAAACCTAACAAATGTATTTTTAATATTATTAATAGAATACTGCGCATAAGTGGCGCGCTCTTTTGTATCAAAACGATTTTTTACATTACCACTTATCAAATGCCCAAATCCTAAAATATTACGCTCAGTTAACTTAGCACTACTTTCTGTTGAAGATAAAGTTCCTGTAGGAATCAAAGTCCACGAATCCAAAACCCTAATTTTAATATCAATGGAGTCTTTATTTTTAGGAATATCAACGGGAACTATAGTAACTTCGCGAATATAACGCTGGCTTCTTATCAAACGTTCTGATTCTAACAATAATTTGGAATCTAATTTATCATACTTTTTAAAAAGAATACTATTTCTTATGGTGACTTCTTTTGTCTTAATATGAACGGTATTACCAAAATGCTCTAATTTGTGTTTTGGAACTTTCTTTTCGTTTGTAACCGAATATCCAAATGGATCTAACGTTTCAATTGTAATATCGCGAATAACCTTTCCTTCTTGATGCTTTTTGACCACTTTAACCTCTTTTTTAGGCTTAAAAGGAACCAAATTCTCCGCTTTTAAAGCAGATTCTTTAAAAATCAACTTGTAAACAAATCTCGAAAATTTACTTTTTTTAGATAAATCATTAATATTTTGATAGACAGAAACACTATCACTTTTTTTTTCAATAGTTTGCGCGTTTCCTTTCAAGGAAATCATACAAATACATAAAAAAAGAATAAGTTTCAATTTCATAGCTGGAGTAAAAACTAAACTTCGACGAAATTATTGTTTAAAAATCGAAAGTAGTAATAAAATTAAGGAAATACAACTAGTTTTCACTCGCAACATGACACAAATACCATTCCAAAAAGTTTATGTACCTTTGCAGCAAATTTAATACCCATGAAAACGTTCCAAGAATTCGATTTACCAAAATCACTACAAAAAGCATTAGACGAATTAGGTTTTGTACACGCTACACCTATTCAAGAAAAATCGCATTCTGTAATTCTATCAGGAAGAGACGTAATGGGAATTGCACAAACGGGAACAGGCAAAACTTTCGCCTACTTATTACCTATTTTAAAACAATGGAAATTTCAAAATAATGAATCACCAAGAGTGGTTATCTTGGTTCCAACACGTGAATTAGTAGTGCAAGTTGCAGAAGAAGTGGAAAAACTAACCAAATACATGAGTGTGCGAACACTTGGAATTTATGGTGGTGTAAACATTAATACACAACGAAAAGCACTAGCTGAAGGAGTGGATATTTTAGTAGGAACGCCAGGTCGTGTAATGGATTTAGCGCTTGACGGTGTTTTACGTTTTGATGCCTTGCAAAAATTAGTCATTGACGAGTTTGACGAAATCTTAAACTTAGGGTTCCGTGCTCAATTAACGTCAATATTGACCATGATGCGTGGCAAAAAACAAAACATATTATTCTCGGCAACCATGACCGAAGAAGTAGATGAAATGTTAGACGAATATTTCGATTTTCCAGAAGAAGTTTCCTTAGCTCCAAGTGGAACTCCGTTAGAACAAATCGAGCAAATTGTATACCAAGTTCCGAATTTCTTAACAAAATTAAATTTACTAAAACACCTAATTCGCGAAACTGAGGGAATGGACCGTGTGTTGATTTTCGTAAACAACAAACGTATTGTAGAATTGGTTTCTGAAACCTTAGAAAGCGAATTTCCTGAGCAATTTGGAGTAATTCACTCGAACAAAACGCAAAATTATCGTTTGAATACGATGGCAGCTTTTCAAGCGGGCGAATTGAGAGGTTTGGTTACTACAGATATTATGGCGCGTGGTTTAGACATTTCGGATATTACGCACGTTATCAACCTACAATTTACCGAAGAACCAGAGAAATACATGCACCGTATCGGTAGAACTGGTCGTGCTGATAAAACGGGTGTTGCGATAAGTTTGATTTCACCAAGTGAAATAGAACCAAAAATTGAGGTAGAATTATTAATGAATACCGAAATCAAAGAACTTCCAATTCCAGAAGATTTAAAAATAGAAGAACGCTATTTAGACTTCGAAAAGGAAAAGAAAAAAATGAAGTTCTTGTTGAAAACCCCTAAAAAAGAAGGCGGCGAAGCTTTTCATCAAAAGAAAGACAAAAACAAAAAAGTCAACCTAGGCGGTCCAGGAAAACGTACTCCAAGAAAAACCGAATCCAGAAACCGAGCAGTCGAAAGAAAACGCGCGGAAAAGAAAAAGAAGAGATAATATTTTAGTGGTCAGTGTTCAGTTTTGAGTAAGCAGTAAAAAACAAAGTATGGCAATCAATTTTTAAATAAATTATGAATAGGAATATAAAAATTATTATTAATTCTTTATCATTTATAATAATCATATTAGTACTTTTATTGGTATACTTTTATTTACTTGATGCTCGGCATACATTCAGTATTCTTGGATTTTCATTAGCTTTAATTTATCTAGAAATTAAAAACAAGTTTTGGGCAAACCCTTTATTTATTGATAGTATTGAAATTAGTAAAGAAACTATTAGAATTAAGCATACTAATCCTATGCTGAAGAAAGGTGAAATTACTTTTGACAGTAATGAAATATCAAACTTCATGAATATCAAGAAAAACATTTTTACAAAAAACAATCGAATTGAATTTGATTACAAAAAAATAAAAACAAAATTTGTTTATTTGAAATCAGAAATACAAGAAATTAAAAAATTAGAAGAAAGTATATCACATAATAAATCCGTGTAAACTTCTTCAATCCGTGTCATCCGCGTTCCAAAAAAATGACTCCAATATCTATAGTAATCTAAATTGAATTTCGTACTTTTGACAAATTCTAATAATAAATGCAGTTCAAACATCCAGAAATTCTCTACTTCCTTTTTCTGTTGGTTATACCAATTTTGGTGCATTTATTTCAATTACGTCGTTTTAAAAAAGAATATTTTACTAACGTAAAGCTTCTGAAGGAACTTCAAATTCAAACCCGAAAAAGTTCTAAAATCAAGAAATGGTTGTTGTTGGCGACACGTTTATTGTTATTAACTTGTTTGATTTTAGCTTTTGCCCAACCTTTTTTTGACGCCAAAGACACCACAAATAAAGGAAACGAGCTCATTATTTTATTAGACAACTCGTTTTCGATGCAAGCCAAAGGTGCAAAAGGCGAATTACTAAAACGAAGCATTCAAGATTTATTGGAAGAATTACCCGAAAACCAACAATTCTCATTACTTACGAATTCCGAAGTGTTTTGGGACACCGATATCAAATCCATTCAAAAAGAATTGCAGAATTTAAAATATTCTGCAATGCCGTTTCAGTTGGATTACTTGATTAATCAGGTCGAAACCAAAAAGAAAAACACCAAGAAAGACTACGTTATCATTACCGATGCGATTCAATCGGAAAGTAAAAAAGCATTGAATTTAGCAGAAAATAATGTGGTGTATTTCATCCAACCCGAAGCACAAAACAAAACCAATATCAGTATTGATAAAGTCGTAATTTCACAAGTCTTAGATCAGTTTTACGAACTAAAAATCACACTTCAAGCTTTTGGAGAAACCGAAAATGAAGTACCGCTTTCGGTTTTCAGTAACAATAAAGCCATTGCAAAAACCATCGCAAAATTTAAAACGCAAAAGACAGAAATTGCAATCACCATTCCAAAAAACGATTTCCACGGCAACATCAGTATCGAAGATAATAGCTTAAGCTACGACAACGATTACTATTTGAGCATTTCAAAACCAGAAAAAGCAAATGTAATTGCCATCGGAAATTCAGATAAAAACAATTTCTTAAGTCGCATTTTCACATCTGATGAATTTAATTTCCAAAGTACGGAATTGGCTACTTTAGATTACAATCAAATAGAAAATCAAGATGCGATTGTATTAAATGAATTAGAAGATTTGCCAATTGCATTGGGAACAACACTAAAATCCTTCTTCGAAAAAGGCGGCAATATTGTTTTAATTCCGAATGCGAAAAATACGCCAAGTCTATTAAATGCTTTTGCGAAAAACTTTGGTGGATTCAATTATTCCCAACTTTCCACTTCTGGAAAACAAATCACAAAAATCAACTTTAATCATCCTTTATATCAAACAGTTTTTGAGAAAAAAGTGACTAATTTTCAATATCCAAATGTTAAAGAAAGTTTCACTTTATCGGGAATTACGAATATTTTACAATACGAAGACAATTCAGTTTTTGTGGGTTCGACAACGAATCGATTGGGAACTTTTTACGCTTTTTCGGCACCGATAAACAAACAAAATAGTAATTTTCAAAATGCACCTTTGATTGTTCCAACATTCTACAACATGGGACAAAATCAAGGGAAAACAGGAATTAACGCTTATACCATTGGAGAAAACGAAAACCTGATTTTAGAAACTATTTTAGCCAAAGACGAAGTCGTTTCGG
Organism: Flavobacterium sp. UBA6195; assembly: GCF_002422095.1. GTDB lineage: Bacteria > Bacteroidota > Bacteroidia > Flavobacteriales > Flavobacteriaceae > Flavobacterium. Next base: position 25,200 of record NZ_DITB01000014.1, on the reverse strand, counting down.
TACAAAAAGATGGTTATAGTTTCATTCCGATGCAACAAATTTTGAACACAAAATGCAAACTGTCTTTTGGCGATTATCCTGAAGAAGCAGGGAATTTTGATGTTATCAAAGCTAACAATTCGTTAAAGAAAATCAGCTTCAACTATCCAAGAACCGAAAGCGATTTAACGCAAGTTTCGACTGCCAATTTTGAGAATTTCAATAAAGTAAACAACATATCAACCGTTTTAAATGACATTGCTTCCGAACGCACAAGCAACGAAATTTGGAAATGGTTTATCATCGCAACACTACTATTTTTAATAACAGAACTACTAATCCAAAAATTTGTAAAATGACGCAAGTTATTCTAAAACAAGCCAAAATTATCGACGCTTCAAGTCCCTTTCACAACCAAGTGATGGACATCAAAATTGAAAACGGCACGATAACTCAAATAGAAAAAGAAATTTCTGCTACTTCTGGGTTTGAAGTGGTAAATATTCCAAACTTACACGTTTCTAAAGGTTGGATGGATAGCTCGGTATCTTTTGGAGAGCCAGGCTACGAAGATCGTGAAACCATAGAAAACGGATTAAAAGTTGCAGCCAAAAGCGGATTTACAGCGGTAGCATTACAACCTAATTCAAACCCAACTATCGACAATCAAGCGCAAGTGCGATTTGTATTGGACAGAGCTAAAAACCAAGCCACAACTTTATATCCCATCGGAGCCTTAACTAAAGGAAGCGAAGGAACCGATTTAGCCGAATTATTCGACATGAAAAACGCGGGAGCAATAGCTTTCGGGGATTATAATAAAGCCTTGCAAAATGCTAACCTTCAAAAAATTGCGTTGCAATACGTACAAGATTTCGACGGTATGTTAATTGCTTTTTGTCAAGATAGCACGTTAAAAGGAGTTGGAATTGCAAATGAAGGAGTTATTAGTACGAAGCTAGGTATGAAAGGAATCCCTGCTTTAGCGGAAGAATTACAAGTCGCACGCAACTTATTTTTATTAGAATATACGGGCGGAAAATTACATATCCCAACAATTTCTACTCAAGGAAGCATCAAATTAATCAAAGAAGCAAAAGCAAAAGGATTAGAAGTAACTTGTAGTGTGGCAGTTCACAATTTAGTCTTAAACGACGAAATGTTAATGGGATTCGATACTAGATATAAAGTATTGCCTCCATTACGTGAAGAAGCAACTAGAAAAGCTTTAGTAGAAGGGGTTTTAGATGGAACGATTGATTGTATTACTTCTGACCATAATCCATTAGACATCGAACATAAGAAATTAGAATTCGATTTAGCGAAGGATGGAACCATCGGTTTAGAAAGTGCTTTTGGTGCTTTACTAACGATTTTACCATTTGAAGTTGCAGTTGAAAAATTAAATGCTAATAAACTGGTTTTCAATGTAGAAAATCCATCAATAATAAGTAAAAACAAAGCCGATATTTCACTTTTCACCACAGAAGATGATTGGACATTTGGAAAAGAAAACATCTTATCAAAATCTAAAAATTCGGATTTCTTAGGACAAAAAATGAAAGGAAAAGCGATCGGAATTTACAACAACGGGCAATTGATAATCAACAATTAATCGATATGAAAGAAGAAATAAATAAAGGTAAACAAACAGCAATTGTAAGCTATTTAACTATTGTAGGGTCAATAATTGCAATATTTATGAATCAAGAAGAAAATCGTAGTGAATTTGCTAGTTTTCACATAAGACAAGCATTAGGTATTTTCTTAACCTTCTTTTTATTAGGATATCCCGTTGGTTACTTTGACAATTGGATGGTTTCGGCTTCATTTTGGATATTCATTTTCATCCTATGGATTTATGGCTTTATCAATTGTTTAAATGGTGAAATGAAAATCGTTCCTTTTTTGGGGGAAATCTATCAAAAATTATTTAAAAGCTTCTAAAAATGAACTTGCACTACTTAATTCAAGAACCAAAAGTTAAACACGATAAAAATCCATTATTAATATTATTTCACGGTTATGGAAGCAATGAAGAAGATTTATTTTCTTTTGCTAGCGAATTACCAAATGATAGTTACATAATTTCAGTTAGAGCACCTTATGATTTGCAACCTTACGGGCACGCTTGGTATGCGATTCATTTTGATGCCGACGAAAATAAATTTTCTGATAATGTTCAAGCGAAACAATCGGTTCAGCTTATTGCTGGTTTTATTGATGAAGTGGTAAAACAATATCCAATCGATGCTAAGAATGTAACCTTAATTGGTTTCAGTCAAGGTGCCATTTTAAGTTATGCTACTGCCCTAACCTTTCCTGAAAAAGTAGCTAAAGTAGTGGCATTAAGTGGTTATTTCAATCAAGAAATTATGCCAGAAGTTATCGATACGAAAGCGATTTCTCATTTAAAATTCTTTGTATCGCATGGTTCGGTTGACCAAGTCATTCCAGTAGATTGGGCAAGAAAAGCAAAACCAGCTTTAGAAAATTTAGGTGTAGAAGTAGAATACCATGAATATCCAGTGGGACATGGTGTAGCGCCTCAGAATTTCTTTGATTTTAAGAATTGGTTATTAAAAAAATCTTAAGTAATCGTTAGATAAACTTTAACCAATTATTCGTTACTTTTGCAATTCAAAAAAATAAAAAGCTATGGCATCAATTACATTAGGAGGAAATCCAGTTCACACAAATGGCGAATTGCCAGCAGTAGGTTCAAAAGCTACTGATTTTAATTTAGTAAAAACTGATTTAGGCTCAGCATCTTTAGCAGATTTCGCTGGTTCTAAAGTAGTATTAAACATTTTTCCAAGTGTAGATACGGGAACTTGTGCTGCATCAGTTAGAAAATTCAATGAAAAAGCAAGTGCTTTAGCTAATACTAAAGTGTTATGTATTTCTAGAGATTTACCATTTGCTCAAAAACGTTTTTGTGGAGCCGAAGAATTAGAAAACGTAATCAACCTTTCCGATTTTAAAGATGGAAATTTTGGTAAAAACTATGGTTTAGAAATTACAGACGGACCTTTAGCAGGTTTGCATTCTCGTGTAGTAATCGTTTTAGACGAAAATGGAACTATTTTACACACCGAACAAGTTAAAGAAATTGCAGACGAGCCTAATTACGAAGCGGCTTTAGCAGTATTATAAATTACATTTAGACCTAAAGAAAATTTACTTCTTTAGGTCTATTTTATTAAATTGAAAACAAGTAAGATGAAATTCGAAAAAGACGAAACCCTTTTCACAGGAAGATTAAAAAGTATTGGATTTGCCGTTAAAGGCGCAATAAAATTAATTACTACAGAACACAGCGTAATGGTGCAATCATCATTAGCGGTACTAATGACATTTGCTGGTTTCTATGTAGGTATTAACCGTTTTGAATGGATGATGCAAATCCTAGTATTTGGTTTAGTCTTAGGAATTGAAGGTCTTAATACCGCTGTTGAAAAAATAGCCGATTTCGTCCATCCTGATTTTCATGAACGCATTGGATTTATTAAAGATATAGCCGCTGGTGCTGTATTTTTTGCTGCCTTAACTGCTATAGCTATTGGCTGCATTATTTATTTTCCATATTTGTTTTAATTTCGCTACTTTTGTAAAAATTGTTGCGTTTACATGACCAAAAAAACTAGCAAAGACTCCGATAATAGTGTAAGTTCAGAAACCAAGAAAAAATTTTCTTGGGGACTTAGCAGACAACAAAAATTTATTTTTGGAATAGCACTTCTATTTTTCTCGATAGCACTATTACTATCGTTCATTTCATATTTCGTTACAGGATTTAATGATCAAAACATCGTATCCGAATTAAGCAATCGAAATGCAAAAGCCGAAAACTGGCTTGGTAAATTTGGAGCTTATCTAGGTCATTTTTTTATGTACGAAGGGTTCGGTATTGCCTCTTTTATTTTCATTCGTACTTTTTTCTTAACCGGAGCTTATCTTGTTTTAGATATGCCCTTAGGAAAATTAAAGAGAAGCTTTTTCTGGGATTTTTATCTCATCATTTTCCTATCTATCATATTTGGATTTCTATGGGAGTATATTCCGCAACTAGGAGGTGTTGTAGGGTTTGAAATGAATCTTTTCATACAAGATTATATCGGTAAAACAGGAACACTGCTTGTACTATTGTTTGGAATTGTTTTATTTTTAGTTTTCAAAATTAAGATGTCTCCAGAGAGTTTTACTAAAGTCTTTGAAAAACCACAATCCGAATTAAATGAAGAAATTGCTGCTGTAAATACAATAATTCCTGTAAATCAAGAAGCAGAAGCGAATGAAGATGATGAAATCAACACTGATTTACCTTTGACAACTCCTTCTAAAGAAGATTTTATCTTAACAGAGGACGAAGAAGAAATGGGGAATTTTGAATTGAAAACGTATCCTTCAAATTTCGAAATCAATAAAGAGGCTTTAAAACCAACAATTGCAACAGCATCAGAATTAACTTTAGACCCAAAACCAAAGGTAGAAACACCTGAAGAACACAATTTCTCTATCGAGGATAGAAGCATTCCTCAAGAAGAATTTGTTAACGAAGATGCTTTTGTAATCGAAAAAGTTGCTGAAGAAGAAGTAGTGGAAGAAAACTTAGCTGCTAAATTGGTTCAAGATTTCGGATTATTCGACCCAACATTAGAATTATCTAATTACCAATTCCCTCCTATCGATTTATTAAAAGAATATTCTTCTGGAGGTATTACCATCAACCAAGCCGAATTAGAAGAAAACAAAAATAAAATTGTTGATACCTTAAAAAATTACAGCATCGGAATTTCACAAATCAAAGCTACTGTTGGGCCAACCGTAACTTTGTACGAAATTGTACCAGATGCTGGTATTCGTATCTCAAAAATTAAAAACCTAGAAGACGATATTGCCTTGTCGTTAGCGGCTTTAGGAATTCGTATTATTGCGCCAATTCCAGGAAAAGGAACTATTGGTATTGAAGTGCCAAATAACAATCCTACGATGGTTTCGATGAAAAGCGTTATTGCTTCACCGAAATTCCAAACTGCCGAAATGGAATTACCAATCGCATTAGGTAAAACCATTTCTAATGAAACTTTTGTAGTTGATTTAGCCAAAATGCCTCACTTATTGATGGCTGGTGCTACAGGTCAAGGAAAATCGGTAGGATTAAATGCGGTGTTAACTTCATTATTATACAAAAAACATCCAGCCGAAGTAAAATTCGTTCTGGTAGACCCAAAAAAGGTAGAATTAACTTTATTCAATAAAATAGAACGTCATTATTTAGCAAAACTTCCTGATGGTGGCGATGCTATTATTACAGACAATACAAAAGTAATCAACACGTTAAACTCGTTGTGTATTGAAATGGACAACCGTTATTCGTTATTAAAAGATGCGATGGTGCGTAACATTAAAGAATACAACGAGAAATTCAGAAACCGCAAACTAAATCCTGAAAACGGACACCGCTTTTTACCTTACATAGTATTAGTAGTGGACGAGTTTGCCGATTTAATTATGACTGCAGGTAAAGAAGTAGAAACACCAATCGCTCGTTTAGCTCAGTTAGCGCGTGCCATTGGAATTCACTTAATTATTGCTACTCAACGTCCATCGGTAAATGTAATTACAGGAATTATTAAGGCGAATTTTCCAGCTCGTATAGCCTTTCGTGTAACTTCAAAAATTGACTCTAGAACTATTTTAGACAGCCAAGGTGCTGATCAATTAATTGGTCGTGGTGATTTATTATACACTCAAGGAAATGACATTACACGTGTACAATGTGCTTTTGTTGATACACCTGAAGTGGATAAAATTTGTGATTTTATTGGTTCTCAAAAAGCCTATCCAGAAGCGTATTTACTTCCAGAGTATGTTGGGGAAGAAAGTGGCATAAAACTTGATATTGACATATCCGAAAGAGATTCTTTGTTTAGAGAAGCTGCAGAAGTTATTGTAACTGCCCAACAAGGAAGTGCCTCTTTAATTCAACGTAAACTAAAATTAGGTTACAATAGAGCCGGTCGTTTAATTGACCAATTAGAAGCTGCTGGTATTGTAGGTCCTTTTGAAGGTAGTAAAGCCCGTTCCGTTTTAATACCAGATTTAATTGCCTTGGAACACTTTTTAAATAATGAACAAAACTAATAATTTTAAAATGACACGTTTTTTACAAATTGCGATTGCTCTTTTTATCGGTTTTTCTCTTCAAGCTCAAGATGCTAAAAAAGCGAAAGAGTTACTAGATGAAGTTTCGACAAAAATAAAATCGTATAATAATATTGTGATTGACTTTAAATATACTTTAAATAATCCTAAAGAAAATATCAACCAAGAAAGTAAAGGTAATGTAGCGCTACAGGGAAATTTATACAATCTAAATTTCATGGGGGTAACTAAGATTTTCGATGGAAAAAAAGTCTATACAATAGTACCAGAGGACGAGGAAATAACCGTTGCAAACTTTGATGCTAATGATGATAATGCCATTACACCGAACAAAATGCTAACGTTCTTTAATACAGGATACAAGTACAATTGGGATATTCTTCAGAACGTAAAAGGAAGAAAGATTCAGTACATCAAATTAACTCCTAACAGCAGTAAAGATCAAAGAAAAGAAATTTTAGTGGGGATTGATGTACAAACGAAACACATTTACACAGTAATCGAAGTGGGAAAAAATGGCACAAAAACTACTTTAACTGTTAATTCTTTTAAAACAAATCAACCATTATCAAAAAATCATTTTACCTTTACCAAATCAAAATATCCTAATTATTACATCAATAAATTAGACTAATTTCGTACGGGTGAAAATCTTAGACAAATACATTATTAAATCCTTCATGATTACATTTACTTCGGTATTTGTAATCTTGTTTTTTATATTCGTTCTTCAAGGAATTTGGCTATTCATCGCTGAATTAGCAGGAAAAGATTTAGACTTCTTTACCATCATCAAATTCTTATCGTTTTATGCGCCTACAATTGTTCCTCTTGTATTGCCCCTTTCGGTTTTATTAGCATCTATTATGACCTTTGGTAGTTTTGCAGAAAATTATGAGTTTGCTGCTATGAAATCTTCTGGTATTTCTCTACAACGTGCAATGAAAATGCTAACAATCACTATTGGAATTTTGTCTTTTGTATCGTTCTTTTTTGCGAATAATGTAATTCCTGATGCGCAATTTCGTTTTATAAATCTTCGTAAAAATATAGTACAACAAAAACCAGCAATGGCTATTGCCGAAGGACAATTCAATACCATTGGCACTTCAAACATTAAGGTAGATAAAAAATCAGGCGATAATGGTGAGTTTTTAGAAGGGGTTACCATGCACGTTAAAAACAACAACATGGGATTAGGTGCCAATACCATCATAAAAGCAAAAAGAGGAATTTTAACCAGTGAAGACGATTCAAACTATTTACAATTAGAGTTATACGATGGGTATTATTATGAAGATATACATCCCAAAAATTACAATGAACGCAAACGCCTTCCATTTGCAAAAAGTAGTTTTAAAAAATATGTAATCAATATTGATTTAACTAAACTGAATACTTCTGAAATAGAAGAAGGAAACATTACCTCAGAAAAAATGCTTACAGCTCTTGAGTTAAATTACACTTTAGATTCATTACAAAAAAGCTACAACAAAGATGTTTTATCTTATGCAAAAAATGTAATCTTAAGAAATGAAGTTATTTTTAACAAAAAGACAACTACTATTCAAAACAACAAGAGTGTAAATTCAACTAAAGAAAATTACAAAAAAGATATTTTGACACTTCTATCCGATTCAGAAAAAAAACAAGTAATAGAAATGGCAAAAAGTAACGTAGCAAGTATAGAATTTAACATACAATCAAATAAAACGGACTTAGAAGACAAAATAAAAAACATTAATAATCATTGGTTGGCAATTCATGAAAAATTTGTAATTGCTTATTCTTGTTTGCTTATGTTCTTCATAGGAGCACCTCTAGGGGCCATCATTCGTAAAGGGGGACTAGGACTTCCAATAGTATTTGCAATTTTAATTTTTATAACCTTCCATTTTATCAACACCTTTGGTCGTAAAGTTGCCCAACAAGATAGTATTCCTCCTTTTTTAGGAGCTTGGTTGGCTTCAATATTAATGACACCGTTTGCTATAATACTTACTTATAGAGCTACAAATGATATTGGTATCATGATAAATTTTGACTGGTTAACAGAGCCATTTAAAAAACTTTTTAATAAAATAACTCAAACTAACATTGACAACAACTAATCCCATGTCAAAAAACATACAACTCAACACAATTGAAGAAGCTATCGAAGACATCCGTCAAGGAAAAGTTATCATAGTCGTAGATGATGAAGATAGAGAAAACGAAGGCGACTTCCTTGCCGCTGCCGAAAAGGTAACTCCTGAAATGATTAATTTCATGGCAACACACGGAAGAGGATTAATTTGCGCCCCTTTAACCGAATCTCGTTGTAAAGAATTAGACCTTCATGCCATGGTGCGTAATAATACTGACCACATGGAAACCGCCTTTACTGTTTCTGTTGACCTAAAAGGAAATGGAGTATCAACAGGAATTTCGGCATCAGATAGAGCCAAAACCATTCAAGCATTAATTGACCCAGAAACCAAACCTTTCGACTTAGCTAGACCCGGACATATTTTTCCCCTAATTGCCAAGCAAGGAGGTGTTTTAAGAAGAACCGGACACACAGAAGCCGCTATCGATTTTGCTCGCCTAGCTGGATTTAAACCTGCAGGTGTTATTGTAGAAATCATGAACGAAGATGGAACAATGGCACGATTACCTCAACTAGTTGAAGTAGCAAAAAAGTTCGATTTAAAATTGGTTTCAATTGAAGATTTAGTTGCCTACCGCATGCAACATGATAGTTTAATTCAAAAGAAAGAAGATTTTGATATTCAAACCCGCTTTGGGAATTTTAGAATGCGTGCTTATTTGCAAACAACGAACAAACAAGTACACATTGCTTTAACAAAAGGAACTTGGAACGCAGGCGAACCCGTTTTAACACGCATCAATACAACTCAAGTGAATAATGATATTTTAGGAACGCTTACTGATACAACTGATAAAAAATTAGACGATATTTTCCGTAAAATAAACGAAGTAGAAAAAGGAGCTATTGTTTTTATCAATCAAGAGGTTAAATCATTAGAGTTATTAGATCGTATCGCAGAATTAAAAGTATTACAAAGCCAAGGCGAAATGCGTGCGCCTCAAATTAAAATGGACTCCAAAGATTTTGGAATTGGAGCACAAATCCTTCACGATCTAGATATTACCAAAATCGAATTACTATCCAATAGCACCGCTCCTACCAAACGAGTAGGAATGATAGGTTACGGATTAGAAATCACCGATTACGTAAACTATTAATATAAAGCCCCAAAATACTAGTATTTTGGGGCTTTTTTAAAGCTATTCTAAAACCATTTTACTTTTTCAAGTTCAAAGAATTAAGATTCTTCAACTCAAAGTTCTATTTGTATTCAAAAATATTCATGTCTTCCTTGTAAATAGGACTTTCAATATTTAAAAAATGTAAGACACTATGAAACACGTGGTATTGTGACAAATTATCCATCTTTTTCACTTTCATTTTACTTGCATCTGAAACCCATACTATAAATGGAATTTCATATTGTTCTTTTGGAGCAATACTCATAGGAATTCCATGCATATATAAGTTATTTTCTCCTAAAGATTCTCCATGATCAGAAACAAAAAGCATCGTACTTTTATACGAATTCAATTGCTTTAATGATTCAATTGTTTTATATAAAATATAATCGGTATAAACAATCGAATTATCATACGCATTAATAAGTTCTACTTTAGAGCAATTCGATAATTCTACACTTTTACAAACAGGTGTAAAATGTTCAAATTGTACAGGATATTTCTTATAATAACTAGGCCCATGACTCGTACTAGTATGCAAAACAATTAAAATTTTATTCTTTTTACTAGCTAAAACCTGCTCTTTTAATCCATTTAAAAGAACTTCGTCATAACCACAGTAGTCTTCTTTACAATTGGCTTGTAAATACTTCTTATTTTGATAATTTTTAACGTGAACGGGGGGCTCCCCCCAGTTGGTAGTTCGCCAAATCACCTCTACATCATTACGATATAAGTAATTAGGCAAAATTTCATACAAATCATTTGTCTCTTTGTGATCTAAAATACTTTTTACACCTGCAGTTGTGTAAGTGGCACTAGAATTGGCATCAAAATGGAATAAATTTTGAGTTTTAGACAACAATGGATTTGTGTTTTTACTGTAACCATATAAAGAAAAGTTTTGTCTTCGAGCCGATTCTCCAATGATTAAAACTACAATTGCTTTTTCATTATCCTTAATTTTTGCATCTGGAAGTAAAATTTCCTTCTCATTTTTTTTATGTTGATGAATATAAAAAAGAGACGTATTTACTACATACGACCAAGGCATTGCTAATCCTCCTAACTTTTTTGAATTCTTATCAATCCATAACCAATTACTTGCATTAACAAAAACCAAAAACAAGGCAGACAATAAGGTAAGCGATGATAGTATCGAAAACTGCTTTAGTGATACACTTTCAATTTTACTTTTAACAATCAAATAACTTGGTAAAACTCCCAAGAAAATAAGATAAAGTACCAATTTTAATGAAAAATAACTGCTCGACTCCTCATAATTGGTATTCAATACATTACCTATCATACTCTCATCTATAATTATACCATAGGTTGAAACGAAGTAAAAAGCAATGGAATTAAATAAAAAGAATAATACGAGTATAAATTTCCCTATTCGTTGTGATAAAAATAAAAGTAAAAAAAACACAAAAGCATTTAACAATATCATGAGTACTACCAAACTCGTTATCACAAAAAAACCACTAAGGCTTTTGTAATTGATATTTTCAAATACGAAATTAAAAAAAGGAATATGAAAAAATAAGAAGTTAAGACAACTGATAATTAAAATAAAAGGGAGAATCTTGAAGTTATTTTTTAATGTAAACATAAATAAATTTATAAAGAGCCACAAATAAACTAATTAATACCAAATAAAACACTAAACTTTTTTCATAATAAATTTTTATTGAAACGGAAACACAACAGGCAATAATAGCAATAATAAATAGCGGAGTAAATTTCTTAAAACAAAACCAGTTCCAAATTTTATATCTTCTAGTAATTATTATTCCTAACAGACCAGAACAATATCCGATAACACTTCCTATAAAAACATCAAAAGGAAAATGAGCTCCAACTGCAACTCTAGATAATCCAATTAAATACCCAAAACCAAGTAGAAGAAAAATCCAAATGCCTTTATATATGATTTTTTTGGCATAAAAGCAAAAAGGATTACAGTTAAAATCGTAAAAACGGTAACGGTATGTCCAGAGGGTAAGCTACTAAAACCATCTAAAGTTCTTCCTACAATAATAAAACTATCCTTATTTAAAATTTCGGCAGGTCTAGGTATTGAAAACAACTCTTTTAAAAACTTACATAAAACTGCAGAAACTAGCAAAACAGATAACAACGATTCCCAAAATTTAGGTGCATAAATTACCAATAAAATTAAAAAAGATAAAAATATAGAAGCATCACCTAATTGCGTCAAATTAAAAGCAGTTGCCTCATATTTTCCAAAATAATGATTCAAATCATAAAACCAATCCTTTTGAATTGCTAAATAACCTTGAACACTAAAGGCATCATTCATTAAAAAAAATAAAACTAGAATTAGAATGATAAAAAATGGAAATAAAAATAATCTAGGATTTATTTTATTAAAGTTGGTAATTACGACTTCGTTCATTTTAAATAATTAATTCGTTAAAAATAAAAAAAAATCAAAATAGTTACATTTTTTTATAAAAATTAATGATATCTTAATTTATATTTAAAAAACTAACATTCTAAATTAAAGAGTAAAAAATACCCACTGAAATATATTTCAATACGGCTTAGAAATTACAGATTACATAAATTATTAATATAAAACACTCAAGATAACTTGAGCGTTTTTTTTATGTAATTGATAAATTATCTCGAAAACTACGAATTTGATAATGCACTCTATAGTGCTCATAATTATTATAATAATCCTGAGGAGTTACTCCTACAATTTCTCTAAAGCTTGTATAAAAAGGATTGTAAGAAGCAAAACCAACTAATCTTGCTAAAGAATCAAATGTGTTATGACTCAAATAACCTTCATCTATTAATCCTAATGCATCCTCAATTCTAACAGCCTTTTTAAAATCTGAAAACGAAATTTCTGAATAATATTTAAAAAGAAAAGTAAGATGGCTTTTAGGAATATCAAGTTTATATGCTAAATCACCTAATGAAATTTTTGCATCTCTAAATAATTTAGAATGCTTTTTAACATCATCAAGCGTATCTTTATATCCCTCTAATAAATTAATTATCTTTTTTTGCAATTTTAAATCCTGAACATTTGTTATGACAAAACCTTCATCTCTTTTCCACATTGTTGATATAGTGATAACTTTCTCTGATGAAGAAATATCTACTTTATGATACAAATATCCTTTGAGAACTTCAGGAAAAATTAATATCCGTAAAAAAATAAACAACCAAATACTGCATGATATCCAAATAAAAGACCTTCCATATTCATAATGATTATTTGTTACTTCTAAAAACAACGAAATCATCAATCGAAGACCCATTAAAAATAATAAAGAAAATAAAAAAATAGTCCATTTCTTAATTATTTTATTTTGCTTATTTATAAATGAAATTGGACTGCTTTTACTCCAAACTCCTCTACGCAAAATTTCGTAATTATATACAATATAAAAAACAATATAAATCAGAAAAAAAGAAAGAAAAATACGATTTTTAAATGGTATTGCTAAGAGTTGATGATCATCTAAAAAATCAATAATTATAAATGCTAATGGTATAACCATATGATAAGCATCAGAAGTTATTATCTTTTTTCGATTTGTAACTAAATTATTAAAATATAAAAAGGTTAAAGGAATAACTATAATCAAAACATTATTATAATTATTTAAAATTATATTAAGATATAAAGGATTAAATAAACTTAAAAATCCAATAACCAAAAATCGAACTACAATTATCGATAAAATCAAAATTAAATATACGTTAGCTATATAATTTGATTTAAAACGTATAAAAATTTGAGCAATAGCTAATAACCCTATCAAACCTGTTGAGAAGACAAATAAATTTTCAAGCATACTTAGATTATAAAGAATTAATACTCAAAAAAAATATGTTCTTTAGGGGGAAAAAAATAATTAATCATGTAAAGATATAAAAAGTTTTCTTTGTACTAATTGTTTTTAACAACAACTATTCTATACATACAATTTAAAAAATCCGTTACTAAAACATTAAAAATTGTTATTAAAAGTTCATAAAAATTATTTCAAAATCTACACTCCCTTTTTTAAAATGAAGCGAATCGTAAATTGCATACAAATTACAAAATATGGTAAAAAAAATCGCACTACTACTTTTAAGTGTTACTGCAAGCGCTCAAGAACTTCATCATCAAATGGTGGCCAGTCAAGGGCAAAATGTCCTTTTAGAAAGTGGCATTGCAGTCAGACAATCTATCGGACAGCAAAGTGTAATTGGAAGTTACTCAAATAACCAAATTCGAGTAGAACAAGGTTTCCAACAATCTGCTCTTAAAATGAGTACCAATGCTACGCTAGCTAACGATATTAAAATTACCGTTTATCCAAACCCATTTATAAATAGGATAAACTTTCAGTTTTCAAAACCACTTAATGAAAACGTAAGCATCACATTTTTTGATGTATTAGGCAGAATCATTTATGCTAAGGAAAGTTCATTAAACGAAACAACTTTAACACTTAATGATTTAAATTTTGCCGACGGAAAATACATTGTAAAAGTTGCTACTAAAAATTACTATTACACAATTAATTTATTGAAAACACAATGAGAAAAAAATTACTATTCTTCTTAACAATCCTTTTCATTTCAAATTCTTTTGCCCAAGAATTATACCTAAATATGGGAAATAATTTTACAAAATATGAATTTGAAACAAACGGACAATCCATGTCTACTAAATTACAAAGTGGTACTGGAACTACTTATGAAATAGGATACGCTATACCTATTCGAAACAAAGATTTCATGTACTCATTTGCTGTTACTCTCAATAATTTCAATGCAGTAGCAGGTAATGCCGCAAATTCATATGAATGGAATACTAAATATCTTGGTGCTCAATCAAGCATACAGTACAATCACAAAATATCTTCTTTCTTTAGCCTTACAGCTAAAGGTGGTATTAATCTATCAACCATTATTTACGGTAAACAAAATACAGATGGTGAAATTTTCGACCTTATAAAACAAAAAGAATTCTCTGGATTATTTGTCGGAGCATCTGGAAGTATTCACACTAATTACAAATTAAATAATGTGGGGTTCATTAGTTTAGGCTATGGATATTTATATTCGATTAATACCTCAAATAATACTAATGAAAAATTAGCCTTTAAAACCAATCAAATTTTATTAGGTATCCATTTTACTATAAATCATTAATTCTATTTTATGAAAAAGATACTATTATTATTCTTGCTTTCTGTTACACCTTTGTTGCACGCTCAAACAAATGGTATAACCTATCAAGCAGTTATTTATAAACCTATTGGCGATGCAAATCCTGGGGTTAATAATACTAATGTGCCTTTAGCGCTTAAAAATGTATGTCTTCAATTTACAATTGTAGATAACAGCAATCAATCAGAGTATGTGGAGAATATTACCACACAAACAGATAAATTTGGAATGGTAAATTTACTTATAGGCTCTGGAAATCAAGTAGACGGTTATGCCAGTTCTTTTAACAATATCAACTGGAACACTACGATAAAAAGTTTAGTGGTTCGATTAGATATATCTGGCAACTGTTCTAATTTTGAAGAAATTAGTAACCAACCATTCTCTGTTGTTCCTTTTTCTTACAACAGTTTTAATGCTACAAATGCTACCAATATTACTGGCGTAGTTACTATTGAAAATGGAGGAACAAACGGAACTACTATTTTAGAAGCTAAAACTAATTTAGGTTTAGACCAAGTAGAGAATACTAGCGATCTAAATAAACCAATTAGTACAGCTACTCAAAACGCTTTAAATACAAAAGAAAATAGTAGTAACAAATCTACTGACGCTACTTTAGCTGACGCTACTAACACAAAATTCCCAACAGAACTAGCTGTTAAAACATATGTAGACGGTCAAGTGGTATCGGTTACTAATAACACTACTACTGCTATAGCTACTGTTCAAGCCGATGTAGACGCTAACGAAGCTGCTGCAAATGCCGCTATCGCACTTAAAGAAGATGCCATTAACAAATCTACTGACGCTACTTTAGCTGACGCTACTAACACAAAATTCCCAACAGAACTAGCTGTTAAAACATATGTAGACGGTCAAGTGGTATCAGTTACTAATAACACTACTACTGCTATAGCTGCTGTTCAAGCCGATGTAGACGCTAACGAAGCTGCTGCAAATGCCGCTATCGCACTTAAAGAAGATGCCATTAACAAATCTACTGACGCTACTTTAGCTGACGCTACTAACACGAAATTCCCAACAGAACTAGCTGTTAAAACATATGTAGACAGTCAAGTAACTTCTATAGGAAATAATTTTTTGCCATTAGCAGGAGGTACTTTAACAGGACAGTTATTTACACCATCAGTAGTGTTTAATAACGGTAGCACATGGGAAATTGGAAACTCAGGATTCAACTTTTCAATCTATCAAGGGGGATGTTGTAGTCGAGTTATCATTGACGAAAATGGAAACTTTGGTATTGGAGGTAATTACTTACCTCAATTTAAATTAGATGTTGAAGGTAGTGGCCGTTTTACTAATAGTGTAACAGCTAATGCGTTTAGTATACCCGGGGGATTAGCTTCACAATTCTTAAAAGCAGATGGTACTGTCGACTCAAATAGTTATTTCATAACAAATAGTTCTAATGTCGCTATTGGTTATGTTTCGGGTTCTGGAGGACAAGGGGAACACTCAATTGCCATAGGAAGTAATACAGCGCAAGGACCTCAAGCTGAAGGAGCTGTTGCAGTAGGTTATGCTGCAGCACAATACAACCAAGGGCTTAATGCCGTAGCAGTAGGTTCCTTTGCCGGTAATAACAACCAACCAGAAAATGCAGTAGCTATTGGATACAATGCACAAACAAATGGCACTAATGCTATCGCTATTGGTGCTAATGCTTATGCTCAAAACCCAAATACTGTTCAAATTGGAGATTCTAACATTACAAATGTAAATACCTATGGCTCTATAACAGCAAATGCTGAAATAAGTGCAGAAATAACTAATAATTTCACAATCAATGCTACAAATGCAGAATTATACAAAGGAAAAGTATTAATATGTAATCCTAGTTCACAAATTACCATTACGTTTGAAAACAACCTTCCTGTCGGATTTAACTGTATGGTATTACAAAAAAGTGATGACGCTAACAAAATTAATTTTGCTGGTGGTAGTGGCGTAACACTAAAAAACCGAAACAACTATACAGCTACAGCTGGCAACTATGCCATTGCTACCATTGTAAATATTGGTGGTGGTATTATCGTTACTGCCGGAGACATGCAATAAATTCAATTACTAAAGATTAAACAATAGAAAAAATATGAAAAAAATAGCCTTAATAACCATCTTATTTTTAGCATCTAACATAAACAGTTATGCTAATAATTTAATTATCGGTACACCTACTGTAAGTGGTAGTACTGTAACCTTTACCATAAAATGGGACAACAGTTGGTATGTTACTACAGGACCTTCTAATTGGGATGCTGTTTGGGTATTTGTAAAAAGACAAAGTTGTGTTAGTAATGCACCTAGTCCATGGGTACATGCAGATATAGCAGCATCTGGTAATAGTGTTACTGGAGGGGTATTACAAGTAGACCAAGTACTTGATAACAAAGGAGTATTCATTAGAAGAAGTGCTGTAGGGATTGGAAATATAACTATGGCAACCGTTACATTAACATTAAATTCTCCTATTGGAAGTGATAACATTGGTGTATATGGTATGGAAATGGTAAACATCCCTGAAGGTGATTTTTATATTGGAGATGGATCTCAACAATATTTCCATACTCTTTCAGATCCTAGTGGAAATCCTCTTTTAATCAATGCTGCTATTCAAAACGCAGGATTAGGTGCTGCTTCTAACTACCAAAGAGACAATTTGGGCTCTTCTGGAAGTTTACCCGCTTCTTTCCCATTAGGATACAATAGATTTTACTGCATGAAATACGAAATTACGGCTGGTCAATATGTAGCCTTTTTAAATACACTTAGCTTTAATCAGCAAATTAGAATGCAAAGAGACTACCAACCAAATCTTACTCCACCTGATTCTCCTGCAGGCACTGAATTTCACTGCTGGCCTTGTGGTAACAATTCACCTAGAATCGTAATTGCTACTCCAGGTAACAATACCTCTCAAATTATTCCTGCTGTTTATGCAAACGATTTAAACAATAACGGTGTATATAACGAAGATGAAGACGGTTTAGGCATTCCTGTTGTTTTAAACGTGAAAAATTTCTTTGCTTTCTTAGACTGGGCAGCCATAAGACCAATGACAGAATTTGAATACGAAAAAGCATGTAGAGGAAATCAAAATCCTGTTTTAGGTGAATTTGCATGGGGCTCAACAGACTTTAATAATACTTATGACGTACCTAACTATGGTTCCGCTTCAGCTACTAACAATTATGCTATGCTTGGTAATAATACTGCAGGTACAAACCGTTTATACCGCGCTGGTATTTCGGCTACTCCTACTTCTAACCGTTTAAAAGCAGCTGCAACTTACTATGGCGTTTTAGACATGACTGGAAATGTTTGGGAATCATGCATTGGAGGTTGGAATGTTGATTTTTCCGACTTTACAACACAAAATGGAGACGGTAACCTATATGAAAATGGTCAATCTGTTGATAATGGTTCTACTGATATGGCTACTTGGCAAACTAATCGAATTATGGTTAAAGGCGGTGGTTCTAACTGGGTTGGCGGTGAATGGATTTCTGTATCTGGAAGAAACTGGGTACAATTTAACAACTACTCTTTCTTCCAAGGTGGAAGAGGTGTACGATCATTTTAATTTGTATTACAATGAATAAAATAAAATTTATACTATGGCTTTTATTCATTGGATGTGGCGCTAATGCTCAAATTGCTATGCCAAGTATGCGAGGTGTATTCAATACTAAAGTGCCTACCACCATGTATTCTGGTGGTGTGGGTGAAGGTAATAACCAACAAACTCTCACCCAAGGCAACTGTATAGCTCCTTCTTTAGAAACCATTTATTATGGCGGAAATGGAACAGGATATGACGAACAACAATTCATACAAAGCACTTGTGCCTATCCATTGCTAGAAACTATTTATTTTGGAGGAGCAAGTTACGGAAACGTAGCTGCTACCCTATTACAAAGCACTTGTGTAGTTCCTAACCTAGAAACCATTTATATGGGGGGTACAGGATATGGAAATGCGCAACAAACAATAATGCAATACAACTGTATTATGCCTATAATAGAATCTTTTTTCTTTGGAGGATTTAGTGGAATGCAATCTCCACAAATCATTATTCAAACCGATTGTAATACACTGTAAATATAAAAAACCGTTGCTAAATTAAGTAACGGTTTTTTTTTATAAAAATGCTAACAAACATACGAATAGCTTAAAACAAACATTACCAACTCCGTTTTCAAAATCAAAGTTTTAAAACACAGAAGGAAGAAATTTAAAAATCTTTAAAATTATAACTATTTAATATTTTTTTAGGAGCAATACATCACACTGGCTAATTATTTTTTGCATTGCTTCTACTTCTCATAATTAACTCGTTTCAGCATCTCTTAACCATCTCATTACTAACTAAATGAACGCGAAAGGATTAGCTTCGCTGAACTTCGTTTCACGCAAGAGCGAGGATAACAAACAGTGCGTTGATTATTCTTTATCCCAATGAACTTCCCTGATTTGTCATGCTGAACTCGTTTCAGCATCTCGTTTCAGCATCTCTTAAACATCTCATTACTAACTAAACGAACGCGAAAGGATTCGCGCACGAGCGGGGAAATGGCTAACGTTGTTGCAGCCAGTGGCGAAGGACGGTGTTTTTTGTAGCTGGGTGATGCGATGGGAGCTGCAAAAAATGTTGTCCTGGAGCCACTGGCAAGAGCGTTGGACGAGTGGCTTTTTTACATAATGTTATTATAGTGCATCCGAGATTTTGATAAGAAGCAGGATAGTTCTTTATGCACTATAATGCCACATTATGTAACTAAGCTTTGGGAAAAAAAATACTGGCATGAGTTGCGAAGCGTACGTGTTTTTGTTTTGTGCGTTGGGCAAGCTCTTTGGCTGATGGCGTGCAGGATTTTTCAATTTACATATAATTTTCTTGCCATCAGGCAAAGTGCTTGATGAGCGTTGGGACAAAAACCATGACAGTAATTTTTTTTGGAGCGTTGGGAAGGAGTGGTAACTGAAAACCTAAAACGTCAATTTAGCGTTAAACGAAAAAGTACGTTCTCGTTATTATGAAATGAAATTAGTGAAATGAGGCAAACAAAGAATTGATGCTAGGAATACTTGGACTAGGAGCAATTTTTGTGCAGATGAATGAGATAATTTACTTTAAACCCAATTTATGACTAGTAATGAGTTTTTCATTAATTATAGAAAAATCAAGATTAGTTGCATTCATTTTGAATAACTTATATGCTTTAGCTTTTGTTAAACGATGTTGTAACGTTTTATTTGTTTCTATTGACAACACACCAGCATAACCTGTTGTAATTATTATTGGTTTCTTTTTATAATCTTCCAATATGTCACAATTTGAAATTTCAGATTTAATGAGCTTTGCAAGTTCAGAAAATTGTTTTATTTCTGTAGCTGATAATTCATATATGTTGTCTTTAACTTTTGAACTTTTAACTTGGATAAGCATGATGTGCCAATATCCATCTCGTCTTGCAATCGAATAGATATCAGCAGGTGTTTGACTGCCAGAAGCCAAAAATGATTGCTATTTTGGAGTTAATTGTCCAATTTTATTAATAATAAATTTTTCTGCATAATCTCCAGCTGTTCTATTTGGCATTGGAACACCCAAGCCACCTCTTTCTAATATTAATTTACTTTCAGCTCTCCATTTGGTAACAATATGCTTTACGAACTTTTCAAAATTTTTCATTTTCGAATTATTTGATTAAAAAAAAATGTCCCAAATATTTATTATAATGGGACAAAATATACTCTTTGAAGAATAAAAGATTATTCTATCAACTTATTTGGATTGATAACTGGCAATATAAAATTACTTAAAGCTGTACCTTGAAAACGTGTCATTAATATTCCTCTTGATGTTGAATATGTAATTGCAGCTAGAGCATTTCCTAAAGCAGGACTTATAGTAACCGTATTGTCTTCTTCTAATTTGGTTAATTCTTCAATGTTATCCACATGAAAAACATAAACAAAACTGAACGCTCCGATTGCTTCTTCGCTATCTTCTTTTTCACTTTTGGTTTCTACATTTACTGAAAAATCAGCTTTAATTAATTTATCTGGAATATTAAAGCCCAATTCAAAGTCTACATTGAAATTGTGACCTTGAACTTTTTCTTCCTCAAAATCGAATGGACTATTAATTTGTCCTTTTATGATTTTAAAATCAACAATTTCAATTTTTTCAGGTTGTAATAAATTAGCTGACATTGGCTAATGCTGTTTTATTGTTTGATTTTGATTTTTTCCATGCGCTGGTATATGCTACATCTGTATTTATAGTATTGTTTCTATAGAGTGTTACATATCCAGTTGTTCCCATTGGCTTTCTTTGTGGAACATTAATAATTGGTTCCCCAAGTTCTGCTTCAAGTTTGGCTAAAGAACGTAACGTAAAGTTATGTTCTCCTACCAACCATTTGTTAACTTCGGAAGGTCTTTTTTCTAGCTTATCTGCTAAATCTTTTTGGCTAAATCCTTTTGCTTTTAACAACTGATTTACTCGAACCACGATATCAGCATATAATCTCGCGAAGATTTTTGTTTCTTCCGGTGTTTCTGCTAAAATTCTTTGTGCTACTTTGCTTCTCATTGTTTTGGATTTTTAGAGGATGATTTCATCTGAACCATCATAATTAGTAAGTTTTCTATGTTTTTCATTTACAATTATTGTTCCATCTTGTAAAGCTTCATTAATTCGTTTTGCGAATTCACATGCTGCTCTCCATTCTAAATGCAATGAACTTGTTTGATTTGTTGGACCATCTTTGATACCTCCATTGAAAAGTATAACTATGTTGTTTGTGATTTTTAAGGCGTATAATCTTAATAGAAATTCTGGAAAGTGGTAAGTAATATTTTCGATTGTTCTTTTACCTTGGACAGGTAATCCCTTAACTTCGTTTTCATCTCTATTGAATAATTCATCTATTGCTCCGTGATCATTACCAATTGATAACAATACAAAAGACAACAATACTTGATTTGCTTCTTTGTATTCTGCTATTGCATCATATTTTTCAAAGAATAAATCAGTTTCATTTGTCTCGGCATCATCATATTTTACGGTGTAAAAAGTGCATTTAGCAGCTTCATCATCCCATATTTCTAGAGCAAATATATTCACTTTATTATTAGTTTGCAAACAAAAATACACTTTTAAGTGTATTTTATGATTATTTAATATACTATTTAGTTTATTTTTTCAAATGTAAGAATACTATTTGTTACTTAAAAACTATTCTTCATCATCAAAATAAAAATTAACATCCTCATTTCCTAAACAGTCTAAAAATTCAATTCTTTCCTCTAAATTATCTGTTTCTTCATACAAAATGTCAAGCTCACCATCAAGATTTAAAGCTGTTAATCTATTGAGAATACATTTAATATAAAAATTACTATCATAATTATCAAAATCAAGAGGTTTGATTTCTTTCAAGAATTCTTTTAAAAGTAAATTATCATCATTTATCAATTTTATTAATAATTCTTTTTGAATACGATTTTCAAATTCAAAATCAAACTGTTCCATTATGAAAATCTTGTAAGCTTTTGACAGATGTCTAATTTCATAAACAAATATTCCCAATCTATGAGCTTCTTCCCTAAGTATTCCATATTGCTCAGTTACAATTGATTTGACTATTTCTCCGATGAATTTCTTTATTTGAACTTGATTTTTGAACTTGATTTTTGGTACTCATTTCTTCGGTTTAAAATTACCATTTTCTTTAATCGTTCACGTTCTTTTAAAATTAGTTCGCCTCTTCCAAAATACACATCTGCTGGGGTTAAACAAAAGAATTGGGTTAACTTTTTTGTAAAAATTATCTTAGTAGCTTTGTTTTGAAGTAGATTGTGGGCACGGAATGTAATTCCGCGCTATAGGTTTTTCTATTTTCTACGAGGCCTTTTTGACCATGCTTATATAATTAGCATTTTAATAAATATTTCACTAGCTTTGTTTGAAGGAACTTGTGGGCACGGAATGTAATTCCGCGCTATCGGGTATTTGAAGTAGATATCCCATGGTGTAACTCTTCAAGTAAAATGAATAACGAAAGTGAAGATAAGATTGTAGGTACTAATAATAGTTTTAGTATGTATCCTAAGCCAGCAGCCACTCAAGTAACTCTTTCTTATACTATCGAATTAGAAGGGGTAACACTTGAAATTTATGATTTGACAGGAAGAAATATTACTAAAAAAGCCTTATCTTCGACTGATAAGGAAGTCACTTTAGCGATTGACTCTTATCCTGCAGGTATGTATATGTTAGTTGTAAAACAAGCAGATGCTATCTTATGGCAAAACAAGTTAATTATTAAATAGAATAACCCTAAACAGGTACGTTTTTAGCGTACCTGTTTTTAAACTAACGAATTATGCTTAAAAAAATTACTTTATTCTTTTTATGGGTATGTGCTTCAACTTTTGGTCAATGTTTTGATGGTTTTCAGATAGGAAGCTATCATGTTGTCTCTATTAAATCAAATGGAACTTTATGGGGTTGGGGTGAGAGCGATGCTGGAAACTTAGGAAATACCAATTCCATAAATTCTTCCTCTTTTCAAATAGGGTCATCTACTGATTGGTTGAAAGTAAGTGCTGGCCCATACAATACTTTTATTATTAAAAATAATGGTACTTTATGGGCTATGGGAGATGGAAGGTACGGACTATTAGGTAATGGTTCTACAACTACAATAAATCCTACTTTACAACAAATCGGTACAGCTTCTAATTGGCAAAAGATATCCGCTTCATCTGAAATGACTATTGGTTTAAAAACCGATGGGACCATTTGGGGCTGGGGACAAAATGATGAATATGAAATGGGAAATAATACGTGTTGTGCCAATCAACTTACTCCCATTCAAATTGGTACAGCCAATCATTGGGTGGATGTTGAAACTAGTTTGGGTGCCTCTGTTTTTGCTTTAAAAAATGATGGCACTATTTGGGGTTGGGGATTGAATCTCGCAGGTTTATTAGCCGATAATACGGTTATGGCAAGAAGTGTCCCTACACAATTAAATTCTGATACTGATTGGGCGAGTATTCATGTTGGCGCTGCCCATATTTTAGCTTTAAAGACAAACGGCACCTTGTGGTCTTGGGGGGGGGGTGAATATGGACAAACTGGTGATGGTTTGTCTCCTTCATTATATCGTTCGTATCCAAGACAAGTTGGTACTGACACTTGGTCTAAAGTATTTGCTGGTTGGAAAGTATCCTTTGGAATTAAACCTGATGGTACTCTTTGGGCTTGGGGACTTAATGATGTTGGACAATTAGGAATAGGCAACACCACTAATCAATTTACCCCCGTTCAAGTGGGTACTGATACCGACTGGGTTGATGTGGTTTCAGGTGGCGCTGGCAATGACCAGTTTACCATTGCTACAAAATCAGATGGCACGGTTTGGGCATGGGGAGATAATCAAGTGGGACAATATGGTAATGGTACTGTTGGAAATCCAGTTTATGTACCTACCCTAATGACGGGGCTTTGTGCTACCTTAAGTGCTACTGAATTTCAACAAGAAAATGTTTTTACGATGTATCCTAATCCAGCAAAGGATGTGGTAACCTTACAATATGATTTAGCTATAAATAATGCTACAGTTTCTATTTTTGATGTAACTGGTAGGTTGATTCAAAATGTAGCTTTAAATTCTTTTTTAGGAACTAATGAGTTGAATGTTAGTGCTTATCCAGCTGGGGTTTACTTGGTTTTGGTTAAGCAAGGCGCTGCCGTGGTTTCTAGTAGTAAGTTGGTTGTTGAGTAGCGGGTTTCAGGTTTCAAGTTGTGGATTAAACTGTGTTTAGTGAGGTGCCTAAGGTTAGGAGATTCCTAGCAGGCTCGGAGCCTGTCCACATCATTTTTATGTTCGGTTGGCGTTGTGATTTTTCAGTAGTTCCTTTATTTTCAATCATAATTAGTTTATTTTCAAGATATAATTGAATTAAGTCATTAGCTAATATTTTTGCTACTTTATAATCATGAGAAGTTGAAAAATTAGTATCTGTTTCAAAATAATAGCTACTTAATGCTAATTTCACATCAAACTTCCCTCTTAGAAAATATTTGTAATCCAAATAATTATTTCCAGAGCGAAAATATTTGTAAAATTCTAATTCATTATCAAAAAATGATTTAAGTTTTATAAGTTCATTATTGTAATATTTTTTTAAAATACGATTGCCTCCATTTGGCTTTTTCATTTCAATTTTAAGGATTGAATTGTAATAAATAATCTTTGATGTAAATTGGGGTTTAATTTCCTTAAAAAAATATATTTCTTCATCTTGACTTTTGAATTGGCTTTTAATAACTACATTTTTTAAATTCTCTTTAGCTTTTAAAGTTATCTCAATAGCCTTTTCACAACGCTTAATTTCATTGTCTATTTCAAGATCAATGAAATTAAGTTGTTCATTTAGGTCTGTTTGTAGATTTATTATTTTTTGATTCAAAGTCTTAAAATATTTAAGGATATAGTTTTAATAATTTGATGAGTTCCTAAT
>NZ_DITB01000039.1:13223-13765 GCF_002422095.1 Flavobacterium sp. UBA6195 | reverse complement strand
TCGGTCTTTTTTTCTACTTTGATTAGCTTATTAGAACAACAAGAATCGTGTGAGTCTTCTTTAGCACAACAAGATTTTATATCCTCAACACAAGGTTCGTCTTCTTGATATTGAAAAGAAACCGATGCAATTTTATCATTACAGTAATGCACAGCAAAACTTAACCCTAAATTGGCAATCAATATTAGAGAGGCTAAAACTATACTTGTGTATTTTCTGAAACTCATCGCAACAAAAATAATAATTTTTAATTTAGAATTAGTTAAAATATCTTAAATTTCAATCACTTGTCCTAAAAATGGCACTTGAGCATCAAAATTATATTGTTCTTGCACTTTTAATCGTAACTCATCTGCTGCCTGATTTTCACCGTGAACCAAATATACTTTTTGTGGTTTATTTTCTAATTCTGATAACCAATTCAATAAATCTTTTTGGTCACCATGTGCTGATAAACTTTCAATTAGCATAATATTTGCTTGCACTGGATAATATTTTCCGTAGATTTTGATTTCTTGAGCACCTTCTAATAATTTTCTTCC
>NZ_DITB01000039.1:0-13177 GCF_002422095.1 Flavobacterium sp. UBA6195 | reverse complement strand
TCTTTGTAATCGGAAATTAAGGTGAAAACCTTGCACATTTCGTCGCAATCTTCAATGGAAAGTTTGTGCCAAGGGCTATTGTCTTTAAAAACATCTAAAACGCTAATTCCCATTGGTGTATCAATAATAAAAGGAATATCTGGAAGACGTTCTTCTTTTTTCAATTGCCAAATCAAATACATCATGGTTTGCACACGTTCCACCGCAAAACTCGGAATTACAACGGTTCCGCTTTTGTTGAATGTATTGTTAATGATGGTTTCCAATTCAAATAAAGCATCGGTTTGTGGATGGAGGCGATTTCCGTATGTACTTTCCAAAAAAACATAATCTGCTTTCTTCGGTTTTTGAGGTGGAAACATTAGCACATCATCATCTTGACCAATATCGCCTGAGAAAACCAAAACTTTTCCATCAATCGTTAATTCAATCGAGCAAGCGCCTAAAATATGACTTGCATAAAAGAATTTGAACGAAATATCATCATCGAGTTTTATATCCAAATCTTTATCTACTACTCGAAACTTCGGAATTACAGCATCTACTTCAGACTCTGTATATAAAGGTTCGGCTGGATCGTGTTTTGAGAAATGCTCTTCATTGGCTTTTTTAGCTTCTTCCTCCTGAATTTTTGCACTATCATATAAAATCAATCGCGAAATTTCTTTCGTTGGTCGGGTACAGAAAATTTTTCCGTTAAAACCTTCGTTAACCAATTTTGGCAACCAACCACAATGATCTAAATGGCCATGAGTAAGAATAACAAAATCAATCGTTTCGGGCAAAATAGAAAGCGGTTCACGATTTAATTCGCGCAATGATTTTATTCCTTGAAACATACCACAATCAATCAAAATTCGGAGATTATTGTGTTCGATTAACGTTTTTGAACCTGTTACAGTTCCGGCGCCACCTAAAAAATGAATTTTCATGATTTTTGCTTTTAATAGGTTAATTGATTGGCTTCTTTCAGTACGTTTTTAATTCGATTGTGACTTAACTCGATAGTTTTTAAATAATCGGGATGCAGAATTAAATCTTTGATGGTAATACAATCTAAAATGAGCAATTGATCTTTTTCTGCCTTGGTTAAAGTCGTCAAACAAGTTACAGGATACACTCGGTATTTATCTACCAATTCTTTGATTCCGTTTTTTTGAGGATAATCCCAACTCAACATATTTAAACCTGAACATTCTCCAAATTGAATTGCATCAGTGGTAAACCTGTTATTGGTTACAATAATACATTTTGAAATATTTCGTTTTGCCGAAAACAAGTCGTATTTTCTATCTTTCACATCATTAAATCGAGAGAGAATGTACATGGGTACTTTTACATCACTTTTTGCATCTTGACCAGAATGGAATTTGCATTCAATCATAGAAAGCACATCGTTTTTGAGAAGCAAAATATCGATTTCATGTGATATACATTTTCCGTTTAATGTAACACTAACTTTTGCCTTAAAACCTTGTTCTTGCATTACTTTTGCGATGAACTTTTCAAAGAAAAATCCAGCGGGACCAAGACCTAACAAAGCGGTTCTCAGATTGTATCGCGCCGCATGAACATTAGAAATATTTTTTAATAATTGGTAAGCACGCTTGTAGATTTTTTTTGAAGAAATCCCTTCATACATTTCGCTTTCAATTTCTTTAACGATAGTTTCCGCCATAGCTTGGTCGGCTCCCGATTTTCGGAGAGAATTGATTAGTTTTTGTTCATCATAATGGACTAGCTCACCGGAATATTTAGTAACTTTCATTTCGCTGTAAATAATACCTAAAGGTACGAAAATTTAGCGAGAAATTTGCTGATAATAAAAAGCCGGTATAAAAAGTACTAAAACCAAAGGTTGAATTAAAAATCGTCGGATGTAGAATAAAACCAAATAATCGGGTTGTTCAGAAAAATGAAGTAATCCAAAGAAAGAGATAAATAAAACCACAAACAAGACAAAAAACAGATAGCCAGAAAAAAGCATTAAATTCCTATCATTAAAGAGCAATCGAATAATAATTAGAGAGAAAAATGTGTTTATTGCATATCGTAAAAGCAAATTCCAAAACAATAAATAATCATTCAAATCGGGTAATGGTTTGTTTTGATAATCTGATTTAAAAAAGGTCAAAAAAGGATCATAAAACAATTCATCTTCAAAAGCTCTTACTAAAATCAAACCTAGTAAAGCGAATCCTATTAAGAAAAATCTTTTTTTATTTTGCAGCAGTTTTCTTAACATAGCCCGAAAATTTGGTTATCCATAAAATCCACAAAATAAAAACAACACCATATATAAATAATGGAAAAATGGTACCGTGTAATAACTCTTCTTGATTAGGATAATAATATAAAGCATAGGTTAACAATGCTATCCTAGTTACATTTAATAAGTGTATTAAAAGCATACCTAAAAAAATGTACAAAACCGTTTTATACCATCGGTTTGAAAAAGCAAAAATAAATGCCGAAAACAAAATCATAATGCTAATGGCATTACAACCTTCAACCACTCTTGCTAAATATTTATGTTTGAAAAAAATTTTTATGGAAGCTTCTGAAGCATGTGGTTTGTAATAGGCTTCACCGTTAAATAAGTTTAATAAATTAACTGTTTGATTTGCTACTACTTCAGTAAAATAATCTACTTCCTTTTTTTCTAAATTATATTGATTTAAATAAGTCTTATAAACAAATGCAAAAACCACATAAAAAAGTAAAAACTTAATTAAAAAAGTAAAAAAGGGTTTATATTGACTTATTAAATTTTTCAAAATATAGATTTTTAACAAAAATATAGATTTTTTTATACTAAGGAATAAATACTTTTGCAAAAAAAATACAACTATGACGTTTGAAGAATTAAAACCGATTGTTTCGAGCATTATTGAAAAGGAAAATGCTAATCGCGATGAAAAGCTACAAGAAATTTGCCAAGTATTAAGTGATAACGTAAGCTATTATGATTGGGTTGGATTTTATTTTGCTAATCACGAAGCTAAAACTTTACATTTAGGTCCATATGTCGGAGCTGAAACCGATCATACTGTAATTCCGTTTGGAAAAGGAATTTGCGGTCAAGTAGCGGAATCGAATGCTAATTTTGTAGTTCCAGATGTGAAAGCTCAAGATAATTATATTGCATGCAGTTTTACTGTTAAATCAGAAATCGTAATTCCATTATTTATAAACGGAGTTAATATTGGACAGATTGATATCGATTCACACGTATTAGACCCATTTACAGAAGCAGACGAACGTTTTTTAGAATTTGTTAACGAGCAGGTTTCAAAATTATTTTAAGCAACATATATTCTTTAACTCTTTTTTATACATTTGTCGCGATTATAATCAACACGACACTGACTAATTATGGAATTTAACGTCCCAAGTTTAGAACTTCCTTTCTTTGCTAATTTATTGCTATTATTAGTTTTAGCACGATTTTTTGGCGAAATTATGGAGCGTTTTAAACAACCGGCTATGATTGGAGAAATTTTAGCTGGTGTATTATTAGGACCTACGATTTTAAATTTCATTCATCGTACCGAAGAATTAAAAGTAATTTCTGAGTTAGGAGTTTTCTTATTGGTAATTATTGCAGGATTGGAAATTAATTTGGATGAAATCGTAAAATCGATGAAAGGGCGAAATATTATCATCTCAATTTTAGCCTTTTTTGTTCCTATAATTTCAGGTTTCTTTGTGGGAAGATATTTTGAATTAGATGTAATGTCAACGATATTCATAGGATTATGTGTTGCCATTACCGCTTTACCAGTTAGTATTCGAATTTTGATGGATTTAGGCAAACTAAATTCTCCAGTAGGACAAAAAATCATTTCAGTAGCTATTTTTGATGATGTAATTGCGTTAACTATTTTAGGGATATTATTAGACATTAAAGATGTTGAGCAATCGTTTTCTAATATAACACATGCAACTTTATTAACACTATTAAAATTAAGTTGTTTCTTAATCTTAGTAATTGCAACTTATCGANNGAGTAATTAGAAATTTATCAAGAGAAGAAAATTTTATTGAAAATAAACTAAATAAAATTCTTTCTTTATTAAAAGGCAAAGAGTCACTTTTTGCTGTTTTCTTTGTATTCATATTAATTTTCGCAACAATAACAGAGAGTATTGGACTACATTTTATCATTGGAGCCTTTTTTGCTTCGATGCTAATTTCAAAAGAATTAGTTGGTGAAAAACATTTAAACACGTTTCACAACACTACAAATAGTATGGCAATGGGGTTCTTAGCTCCTATCTTCTTTGCTGGAATTGGATTAGAGTTTCAATTTTCATCCATTCAAAATTATCCGTTGTTATTTGCCATCATTGCCGTTTCATTTCTTTCAAAAATAATAGGCGGATATGTTGGTGGTCGTTTTGCGCGATTAGATCATAAAATTTCACTTGCGTTAGGTTTTGGATTAAATGCCAGAGGCATTATGGAATTAGTAATTGCAAATATTGCCTACAAAGCAGGAATTATCAATACCGAAATTTTCTCGATGTTAGTAATTATGGGGCTTATTACTACTTTAGCTACTCCACTTTTATTAAAAAAAGCTTTCAAATCGATTGATTAAATTGCTTAAGTTTTGAATTTGGAAAAAATAATTCCTGATTTATAATTCATAATTCACAATTATTTCTATCTTTGCACCCGAATTGCAATCATACAATTCATACATAAAAATCATTTAAAATAATATTGGCATGTACTTGACAAAAGAAACTAAAGCTGAAATCTTCGCTAAACACGGAGGAAAAGCTGAAAACACTGGATCTGCTGAAGGGCAAATCGCATTATTTACATTTAGAATTTCTCACTTAACTGAGCACTTGAAAAAAAATCGTCATGATTTTAACACTGAGCGTTCGTTAGTACTTTTAGTAGGTAAAAGAAGAAGTCTTCTTGACTACTTGAAAAAGAAAGATATCAACAGATATCGTGAAATTATTAAAGAATTGAATATTAGAAAATAATCAACTAAAGGGGCTTCGTGCCCCTTTTT
This sequence comes from Flavobacterium sp. UBA6195, assembly GCF_002422095.1. Lineage (GTDB taxonomy): Bacteria > Bacteroidota > Bacteroidia > Flavobacteriales > Flavobacteriaceae > Flavobacterium. The sequence continues at coordinate 8,145 of NZ_DITB01000039.1, read as the reverse complement.
GTTTTATTTATATTGACAGAAAAAGTTTGGTTTTTCATTGGGTTACAAACAACTACACACAACAACAACACAACTACCCATTGTTTAATTAAGAATTAAAAATTTATGATTCCAAAAGTATTCCAAGAAGTTATCGATTTAGGTGACGGAAGAAGCATCACAATCGAAACTGGAAAATTGGCCAAACAAGCAGATGGATCTGTTGTTGTTCGTATGGGCGATGCCATGTTATTAGCAACAGCAGTTTCTGCAAGAACATCAAATCCTGGTGTTGATTTTTTACCTTTAACGGTTGATTATCGTGAAAAATTTGCAGCAGCAGGTCGTTTCCCTGGTGGTTTCTTCAAAAGAGAAGCGCGTCCAAGCGACAGCGAAGTATTAACAATGAGATTAGTAGACCGTGTATTGCGTCCACTTTTCCCAGACGATTACCATGCTGAAACACAAGTTATGATTCAATTAATGAGTCACGACGAAAATGTGATGCCAGATGCATTAGCTGGATTAGCTGCTTCTGCAGCATTAGCAGTTTCAGACATTCCTTTTTATAACTTAATTTCCGAGGTTCGTGTTGCACGTATCGACGGAAAATTCGTTATCAACCCAAGCAGAGAAGAATTAGAGCAATCTGACATCGACATGATGATTGGAGCTTCTATGGATTCTGTTGCTATGGTAGAAGGAGAAATGAAAGAAATTTCAGAAGCAGAAATGGTAGAAGCTATCAAATTTGCTCACGAAGCTATCAAAATTCAAATTCAAGCACAAGAGCGTTTAAGAGCCGCTATAGGTTCTCCTGCTTACAGAGAATATGAAGGTGAAAAAGAAGACGAAGCTATTTATGCTAAAGTAAAAGCAGCTGCTTATGACAAATGTTATGCAATTGCTCAAGAAGCTTCTGGTAAAAGCGAAAGAAGCGAAAAATTCGCAGCTGTGAAAGAAGAAGTAAAAGCTTTATTTACAGAAGAAGAATTAGCTGAAAATGGAGATTTAGTAGGGAAATATTTCTACAAAACAAATAAAGAAGCAGTTCGTAATGTAATCTTAGAAAAAGGTTTACGTTTAGACGGAAGAAAAACAACTGAAATCAGACCAATTTGGTGTGAAACAGATTATTTACCTTCTGTTCATGGTTCATCTTTATTTACACGTGGAGAAACGCAAGCTTTAGCTACTGTAACTTTAGGAACTTCAAGAGAGGCAAATGTAATTGATTCTCCATCAGAACAAGGGGAAGAGAAATTCTATTTACATTACAACTTCCCTCCTTTCTCAACTGGTGAAGCAAAACCTTTAAGAGGAACTTCAAGAAGAGAAGTAGGTCACGGAAACTTAGCTCAAAGAGCATTAAAAAATATGATTCCTGCTGATTGTCCTTATACAATTCGTGTAGTTTCTGAAGTATTAGAATCTAATGGTTCTTCTTCTATGGCTACTGTTTGTGCTGGAACAATGGCATTAATGGATTCAGGAGTTCAGATGGTAAAACCAGTTTCTGGTATTGCAATGGGATTAATTACTGACGGAGAAAAATTCGCAGTATTATCAGATATCTTAGGAGATGAAGATCACTTAGGAGATATGGACTTCAAAGTAACAGGAACTGCAGATGGTATTACTGCTTGTCAAATGGATATCAAAATTGATGGTTTACGTTACGATATTATGGAGCAAGCTTTAGGTCAAGCTAGAGAAGGTAGAATGCATATTTTAGGAAAAATTACTGAAACTATTGCACAACCTCGTCCAACAGTTAAACCAAAAGCTCCTAAAATCATTACTAGAACAATTCCTGGAAACTTCATTGGAGCATTAATTGGTCCTGGTGGAAAAGTAATTCAAGAATTACAAAAAGCTACTGGAACTACTATCGTAATTAACGAAGTTGACGAACAAGGAGTGGTTGAAATCTTAGGAACTAACCAAGAAGGAATCGATGCGGTATTAGCAAAAATTGATTCTATTATTTTCAAACCAGAAATAGGTGAAGCATACGAAGTTAAAGTAATTAAAATGTTAGATTTTGGAGCTGTTGTAGAATATACTAAAGCACCTGGAAACGAAGTTTTATTACACGTATCAGAATTGGCTTGGGAAAGAACTGAAAACGTTACAGACGTAGTAAATATGGGAGATGTGTTCATGGTAAAATACTTAGGTATTGATCCTAAAACACGAAAAGAAAAAGTGTCAAGAAAAGCACTTTTACCTCGACCTCCTAGAGAAGAGAAACCAATTGAAAAAAAGGATAAACCACAAGGTTAATACTTTATTATTAGTTCGTATAAAACCCTAATTCAAATTGAATTAGGGTTTTTTTTACATCTTCACACAACCTTTTTATTTTTTTGAGACTATTAGTTATAACTCAAAAAAAAAAGATGAAAAAATTTAATTTACTATTTATTTCAGTTTTATTTATTTCAACAATTTCTTGTAGTAATGACGAGGGAAACAACCCTAGTAAACTTAAGATAATTAACGAATCTTCATCAAACAATAACGAAGCCACTTTTACATCTATAACAATCAAGGGAAGTATAATTGAAACCAACTCAAACTCAATTTCCTCACGCGGCATCTGTTGGAGTAAAACCCCTAATCCAACTATCAACAACAACATCTTAACACTTGAGTCAAATATTATAAACAATGAAATTTCAAATTTATCCGTCAATACAATGTATTATTTTAGAATATTTGCCATTGTAAACAACAAAATTATCTATGGAGAAAATATTAGCTCATCAACACTGTCACTAGAAAATTCTAAATGGAGATTTGCAACCTATTACCCTGAAGGAGCATTTTCATCTGGAACAACTATTGAGTCAACGGTAAATTTTTATGCTGACAGGACAACAAAATTTGATGAAATTGGCATTGGTCAAGGTGTATTTATTACTTATGGAAGTTGGTCTTTGAATGACAATTTTTTAACTTATATTTGGGAAGGAAACAACCCTAATACGTCGACTTATGTCTATACAGGCACTATTAATGGTATGACAATCCAAGGAACTTTTACACATCCAAGTACTCCAGGAACATGGACTGCTACACTAACAGACTAAAATAAATAAAACACACGTATACAGTAGTATAAATTGGATATAGAAAATCTTATAAAATCCTGCATTAAGCAAAATAGACAAGCACAAGAGGAATTATACCATTTGTATAAAAAAACTCTTTTTGTGTTGAGTTTAAAGTATTGTGCAAATGAGTCTGAAGCAGAAGATAATCTTCATAATTCATTTATAGAAATTTTTACACATATTAAAAACTTTGACAACAAAGGCTCTTTTGAAGGCTGGATGAAACGTATTACTATTAATAAAGCAATTGACAGCTATAAAAAGAAATATCAGCTTATCCCTATAAAAGATGAATTCATCCAAGAAACAAGTATTGATGAAGACGATCTTGAATTTTCATTAGATTATATTTTATCTTTAATACAAGAACTGCCTCATCAATATCGATTGGTTTTTAGTTTGTATGAATTAGATGATTATTCTCATAAAGAAATTGCAAAAATGTTATCAATTTCAGAAAATACTTCAAAATCAAACCTACACAGAGCAAAAGTTATTTTGAAAGAAAAAATAAAATCAAAAAATTCATTCCATAATAATTTCGTAAAAAATGGGAAATAAAAAAGACATAGGGCTTGCAATTAAAGAAAAACTAATCCATTTAGACAAATCTCCAAAAGATAATGTTTGGGAAGCTATACAATCAGATTTAGATAAAAAGAAAAAAAGAAGAATGATACCTTTTTGGTTTTCATATATTGGGATTTTTTCTGTAGGAATTTTAGCTTCGTACATAATTTTTAACAAATCATTTAAACAAAACAATCTTATTATTTTGAAAGAAAATTCAATAACTATTAATAAAAAGAAAAATCTAAATCTAAATAATACTGAAAATATTAACAAAAAACTGAATTCAAATGATTCCGTCTTAAACTTTAAAAACACTAATATTCGTAAAAAAGAAAAATTAATTTCTAATTATAAAGTGATTGAATCTAAATTGATTACAAAAACCAACTCAAAAAGTAATTCTAGAAAAAAAGTAGCCACTAAAAATTCAAGTTTTACACACGGAAAAAAAATATTTTCAAAAACAAAAAAACTATACTCCTTTAAAGGCAGAGTAATATCAACAAATGAAAAAAAATCAAACAATACGTTTGATATTAATTTTTTAAGTAAAGAATTTACATCTACTGACAACAAAAACAGTATCGAAAACATCACAATTTCATCCAAAACAAATAGTAAGGACAGTATAGTAAAGAAAAAAACAATTAATGGAGTAACAAAAAAAGATTCACTTACAAAAGCTATTGATAAAGTAAAATCATTTACAATTTTCATATATGGTGGTCCAACAAAATCATTGTTTTTAAATAAAAATTCAAGTCTTGATAATCGATTAAACTCAAATTGTAAAAAATCAGAAATATCATTTAATTATGGCGCCTATTTATGTTATTACGGATCTAAAAATCTAAGTCTAAGAATTGGAATTGAAAAAAATAGCTCGAAAATTATTACTCAAAACGCTTTTGTAAACACTCTAAATTATTCAAACATAGAGTATTCAAATAATTATTCTAATACTGAAATATATAATCAATCTAACAATTCAGAATACATGAATATTACTCAAGACATTTCATATATTGAAATTCCACTTGAAGCAAAATACAAATTTTTAGATACCAAAATTGGGATAAACGCTATACTCGGAATCAATTATCTTCTTCTTGACAAAAATGAAGTTTCAGTTAATACAGAAAATGGTTTTAACGCACTAATTGGAAAAACATCAAATCTATTAAGCTATAGTTTTGGGGCAAATATCGGTTTTGGTTTTGATTATCAAATTTCAAAAAATATCAAATTCAATTTTGAACCGATGTTCAAATATCAACTAAAAAACAATCAAGAAAACATTAATACTAATCTTCTAAACTTTACTATTCTCACAGGAATTGAAATCATTCTTTTTAATAGGTAGATATTAATAATCTTAACCTCTATTCTTTAACTTGAATGCGACTTTTTAATTTTATTTTATTTTTTTGTAACTTTTTTGAAACCTCTTACGTATAACAATAAGAACTTTTAAAAAAGTAAGGAAAAATTTAGATGAGACAACTTAAAATTACCAAGCAGGTTACCAATCGTGAAACTGCTTCCTTAGACAAGTACCTACAAGAAATTGGAAAAGTTGACCTTATTACTGCTGACGAAGAAGTAGAATTAGCACAAAGAATTAAAGCCGGAGATCAACGCGCTTTAGAGAAATTAACAAAAGCTAATTTACGTTTCGTAGTTTCAGTAGCAAAACAATATCAAAATCAAGGACTTACCCTTCCTGATTTAATTAACGAAGGAAATTTAGGATTAATTAAAGCTGCGCAACGTTTCGATGAAACGCGTGGTTTCAAATTTATTTCATATGCGGTTTGGTGGATTCGTCAATCGATTCTTCAAGCTTTAGCAGAGCAATCACGAATTGTACGTTTACCGTTGAATAAAATTGGTTCTATCAATAAAATTAACAAAATGTATGCCTTGTTAGAGCAATCTAATGAGCGTGCTCCTTCTGCAGAAGAAATTGCAAAAGAATTAGACATGACGGTAAATGACGTAAAAGAGTCAATGAAAAACTCGGGTCGTCACTTATCAATGGATGCTCCTTTAGTAGAAGGAGAAGATTCTAACTTATACGACGTTTTACGTTCAGGTGAATCTCCAAATCCAGATAGAGAATTAATTCACGAATCGTTACAAACTGAAATCGAAAGAGCACTAGAAACCTTAACTCCTAGAGAAGCTGATGTGGTTCGTTTATACTTCGGTTTAGGTGACCAACACCCGATGACATTAGAAGAAATTGGAGAAACTTTCGATTTAACTCGTGAGCGTGTGCGTCAGATTAAAGAAAAAGCCATCAGAAGATTAAAACATACTTCTAGAAGCAAAATATTAAAAACATATTTAGGATAACACTTCGACATTCCGAAAATTCGGGACAGTGTTATACTATAAAGATAACAACAGTCTAAGACTGTTCGTTTTTTGATTGATGATTGAAACTCCGGCTGATTACCGGAGTTTTGTTTTTTAGCCACAACCTTAATAGAGTTAAATCTTTTAATCTGCAAAACTTTTAAACTTTTAAACTAAAAACTATCTTTGCACTCAACAACACACTTTACAAGTTTATGAAAAACACACTTATTGCTCCTTCAGTACTTGCTGCTGATTTTGCTAATTTACAACGCGACATCGAAATGATTAATACAAGTGAGGCCGATTGGTTTCACATTGATATTATGGATGGCGTTTTTGTTCCGAATATTTCTTTTGGAATGCCTGTTTTAGATGCCATCAATAAGCATGCAAAAAAAACAATTGATGTTCACTTGATGATTGTTGATCCTGACCGATACATTGCAACATTCAAAAAATTAGGTGCTGATGTTTTAACGGTTCATTACGAAGCTTGTACGCATTTACACCGAACACTTCAAGCTATTAAAGCAGAAGGAATGAAAGCAGGAGTTGCATTAAATCCACACACAAATGTAGATTTATTAAAAGATGTGATTCAAGATATTGATTTGGTTTGTATCATGAGTGTAAATCCAGGGTTTGGAGGGCAATCATTCATTGAAAATACGTATTCAAAAGTTGAAAAACTAAAAGCATTAATCAATAGAAAAAATGCTTCAACTTTAATTGAGATTGATGGCGGTGTCACAAATAAAAACGCAAAACAATTAGCTGATGCAGGTGCTGATGTGTTAGTTGCAGGAAGCTATGTTTTTGGAGCGCAAGACCCAATAGCAACTATTGCGGATTTAAGAAAGATCACTATCACATAAAAAAAGCAGCTTGAAAGCTGCTTTTTTATTTAACTTGAATCTGTTTTATTCTTTAATTAATTTTGTCTTAACAATTTCATTATTTAAAGCATCAAACGCTTTAACTAAATAAACTCCTCTATTTAAAGATTCAATATTTACCTGATAATTATCAAAATCCATTAGATTCAATTTCTGATTTAATACTTTAACTCCTTTCAAATCATAAATTTCAACATAGCTAGGTGTAGACTGAGTAGTATTATAGTTTACCTTGATATTTAAAACACTTGCAGCAGGATTAGGATATAATGAAATCTTATTATTATCAGACATAAAACTTTCTGTTCCTAAAAAAGCCTGATAATTAATTATAAAAGGCATATCCATAGGTAAGCTAGATCCAGCATCAACAATTCCTGCCCATGCTGTACCACTATACTGTTTTGAATTCCAACTTGCTAATGATAAAGATCCAGGAATGGTAACTGCTGGAAAAAATATAGAACCATCATTTGTGGCATGAACTTGAAATTCAACCCAATAAGTTCCTGGAGCAAGTGTAGCAGTCAAATTACCACTAACACGCCACACTTTTCGTGTTGTTCCTGGTGAATTATTACCAATACGATAAACGCTTGCTTCTCCACTAGCAGTAGCATTATATATGTTAGTGGTCATATTTCCAGCAACAACTGTAGAGGTACCTAAAGAAGGGTCTCCATTCCAAATTTGAACGCGCATCTGATCAATCGGAGGTGTTGTTCCAGCATAGCCTGTTTGATAACAGAAAAAATCAATTGCAGTAACATTCATTGTTGAAGTAACTGTAAAATCATCTGCTATCCGAAGATTTGTTGTTGCAGCATTATTAAAAATTGCACCAAAACCAAGATTAGTATTTGTTACACTTCCTACAGATTGTAATTCGCTCCAACTGTAACCAGCTGGAGAAGTAGTTGTGCCATTTGAAGTAGTTGTACCAGTAATGAATCCTCCATTAGTGTAAAACGATTGACCAACCGCAGTTAATCCAATTAAAGCCATTGATAATGTGGCTAATACATTTTTTCGAGTAGTTTTTTTCATAATATTAAAAATAATTATTATACCATATAAAAACATTGTTGTCCGATAAAAAAGAAGCCAAAAACATGGCTTCTTTAAAAGAATCGTAAATTTGTGTTTCGACATACAAAATACGATGAGTAAAAGTAATTATTTTTCCAGTAAATCTGTTTTCGGACAGCTGATTT
>NZ_DITB01000124.1 GCF_002422095.1 Flavobacterium sp. UBA6195 | reverse complement strand
ATCAAACACGTTTTAAGAACGATTCCTTCTGGAATTTTCCACAAAAACGCAATTAATATCATTGGAAATGGAGTGGTAATCGACCCGGTAGTTTTCCAAAAAGAAATTGAAGGTTTAGCAAAATTCAACATGGATGTTACAGCTAAATTATTCATTTCAAGAAAAGCCCACTTAATTTTACCAACACACCGTTTGTTAGATGCCGCTTCTGAAGCATCAAAAGGAAAAGCAAAAATTGGTTCTACTTTAAAAGGAATTGGTCCAACATATATGGACAAAACGGGTAGAAACGGACTTAGAGTTGGAGATATCGAATTAGAAGATTTCAAAGAAAGATATAGAGCATTAGCAGATAAGCATGAAGCAATGATAGCTTTCTACGATGTAGAATTACAATACAACTTAAAAGAAATGGAAGATGAGTTTTTTGCAGCAGTAGAAGACTTGAAAAAATTAACTTTCATTGATAGCGAAGAATATTTAAACAAAGCTTTAAAAGAAGGAAAATCAATCTTAGCAGAAGGAGCGCAAGGTTCTTTATTAGATGTTGATTTTGGAACGTATCCATACGTAACTTCTTCTAATACAACAGCAGCTGGAGCTTGTACAGGTTTAGGAATTGCACCTAATAAAGTAAAAGATGTTTTCGGAATTTTCAAAGCGTACACAACACGTGTAGGTAGCGGTCCTTTCCCTACAGAAGATTTCGAAGAAGCTGGACAAACAATGGCTAAAGTGGGTAACGAATTTGGTTCTGTTACTGGACGTGCACGTCGTTGTGGTTGGTTGGATTTAGTGGCTTTAAAATATGCCGTTCAAGTTAATGGTGTTACGCAATTGTATATGATGAAAGGTGACGTACTTTCTGGATTTGACACCTTACAAGTTTGTACAGGTTACAACTATAAAGGACAAAAAATTCAACATTTACCATATAATATTGAACCTGAAAATGTAACTCCAATTTTCACCGAAATGAAAGGTTGGAAAGCCGATTTAACAGGCATGACAAGATATGATGAATTACCACAAGAATTAAAAGAGTACATCGAATTTATTGAGAAAGAAGTTGAAGTGCCAATTAAAGTAATTTCAGTTGGACCAGACAGAAAACAAACGATAACAAAATAATTTCTTAAAAACGCTTTCAATTGAAAGCGTTTTTTTTATCTTTACAAGAAAGCACTTTAAATCATGAAGAAAATAGCCGTTTTATTTCTTATTCTTATACTTGCATCATGTTCAGATGACGCAGATGATAATGCAATTCAAAATCCAAATCGAGAATTATCAATCTTAAAAGTTGATTTTTTAACCCATACTTTTGAAGGTGGTAATAGCTTTGAATTTAACAACATTGCTATGACAAACACTTTACCTATCGAAGAAATTTATGTTGCTCCTGGTGATTTTGGAAGTTATACCCTAAAATTTACACCTACAAACGAAGTTATTTTTGATGGTCCAATCGCATGGATGGGAGGCTCTTACGACTTACCATTAGACTATAATCCATCTGATTATGAAACCACTACGTTTAATCCAACTATAAATTTAGATGAAATTGAATATTTCTTGCCTACTGCAGATATTTTGGCAGGTGAAGGATACACAAACTTTGATTATACGAGCGTTTGGAATTCCATCAAGAATCTTCAAGTTACCAATGATTGTTTAAATAATAATGGGAAAATTGGCTTTGTTCTTTACACACCTGGATTAGGCTTATTTCAACCTGAAAACGCTTATTGGTTAGTAATTCTTTACAAATAAACTAATTTTCAAACACCATAAAGTGATAAATTATTCTTAATTATCAGTCGTTTTTAGAGTTTTTACTTAAATTTGGCTCAAAATAAATCCGACTTGAAAAACACATTTTTTTATATCGCCTTTTTAATGCTAACTGTAACTTTTTCGTTAGCTCAAGAAAAGAAAAAAATCATCATAGAAAACTCGGATTTCGTTGATATGAATCAAACCGAGATTCCAGGCGCAATTGTGTTTACTGGAAATGTACGTATTATCCATAATGGCGTAAAAATGTTTTGCAACAAAGCCTATCATTTTAAAGATGAAAATTACATAAAAGCATTTGGAAACGTTCAAATGAATCAAGGAGACACCATTACCATGAACAGCCGTTATGCAGAATACAATGGTGATAAAGAACTTGCTTTTGCTACGGGAGATGTGGTTTTACGTTCGCCAGAATCTACATTGACAACCGATACCGTTTATTTTGACAAGAAAAATCAAGTAGCATCTTACAATACCTACGGTACCATTCACAACAAAGAAAATACGTTGAAAAGTAAATCAGGACGCTATTATGTAGACCAAAAAAAATACAAATTTACAACCGCAGTAACGGTTACGAATCCAGAAAGCACAATCAAAACCAATAATTTAGATTATTACGAAAATTCAGGTCACGCCTATGTTTTTGGACCTTCAACTATTACTAGCAAAGAAAACGTAATTTATACCGAAAACGGATTCTACGATACCACAAACGACATCGGAAAACTCTCCAAAAACTCCAAAATAACGCTCGACAATAAAATAATCGAAGGTGATGATTTGTATTACGACAGAAAGAAAAATTATTCGAGAGGTATTAATAATGTAAAAATTACCGATACAATTAACAACGTAATCGCTACAGGTCATTATGCTGAATTATACCGAAATGCCGCTACCAAAAAAGACTCAATGATTTTAACCAAAAGAGCTTTAGTAAAAACATTGGTGGAAAAAGATACAATGTACATGCATGGTAAAAAAATCATTGTTTCGGGTCCGCAAGAAGATCGTGTAATTCGTGCTTTTAACAACGTTAGATTTTATAAAAGTGATATGAGTGGGAAATGTGATTCGCTCCATTCAAACAATAAAACACAACTAACAAAATTAATTGGGCGCCCAATTCTTTGGAACAATGAGAATCAAATGACGGGTGACATTATGCATTTAATTGGAAATAACAAAACCCAAAAATTAGATTCGCTAAAAGTTCTCAATAACGCTTTTATTATTCAAAAAGATAGTCTTAGTAAAAATGGCTACAATCAGATTAAAGGGCAAAATTTATTTGGAAAATTTATTGAAAGTAAACTAAAAGAAGTCGATGTTGTGAAAAATGCGGAAGTCATTTATTACATGTACAACGATGCCAACGAATTTATAGGTATCAACAAAACAGTTTGTAGTAAAATCAATTTAGAATTAGAGGCTAACAAAATCAATTCAATTACTTTCTTTACAAAAACAGATAGTTTTATTTATCCTGAAGCTGAGTTTCCAGAAAACGCACGAAAACTAAGAGGTTTCCTTTGGCGTGGTGATGAACGCATCTTATCAAAAGATGATATTTTCCCAGCAGAAGAAATTGCATTAGACGATAAAATTCAAATCGACGCCAAAAAGAAAGCAAAAGAAGCTGCAAAACCAATGGAAATTCTTCCAGAAACTTTAGATTTCGACGAAAACAAAAAAGCGAAAGAAAAGAAAATCGAGAAAAAAGCAGACTCAAAAAAGAAAACTGTGAAGAAGTAATAAGCCGTAAGTTTTATGCTAAATATTGTTTAGTAATTCACAACAAAGTTTTGAGCCATTGCTAGAAACCTAAAGCAGATTAAAATGATTGACGATTTTTTTAAATACCAAGCACAAACCTCACCTCACCCATTAGCTATGGAAATTTCTCATGCTAAGGGTTCTTATATTTACGACACAGAAGGCAATGCCTATTTAGATATGGTTGCTGGAGTTTCTGCTTGCACATTAGGACATCAACCAAAGCGTGTAAATGATGCTATTAAAAAACAATTAGATACTTATTCTCATGTGATGGTGTATGGGGAATATGCCCAACATCCAGCAACAGAATTATGTAAGTTGTTAGCAGAATATCTTCCCTATCCACTTACGAAAACGTATTTGGTAAACTCAGGAACGGAAGCTATTGAAGGCGCTTTAAAATTAGCTCGTCGTGTAACAGGCAGAAGTCAATTGATTTCGTGTCATAATGCGTATCATGGGAATACTATGGGAAGCATGAGTGTAATGGGATTTGAGGAACGTAAGCAAATTTTTCGCCCGTTAATTCCTGATGTGGATTTTATTACATTTAATAACGAAGCGGATTTAGAAAAAATCACTACCAAAACAGCTGGAGTTTTATTAGAAACGATTCAGGGTGGTGCTGGTTTTATTGAACCTCAAAACGATTTTCTTAAAAAAGTACGCCAACGTTGTGATGAAGTGGGCACTATCATGATATTAGACGAAATCCAACCCGGATTTGGTCGCACTGGAAAACTTTTCGGATTTCAAAACTACGATGTTATTCCCGATGTGGTGGTTATGGGTAAAGGAATGGGAGGTGGAATGCCTGTAGGCGCTTTCACCGCATCTGAAAAAATGATGGATTTACTAAGTCATGATCCTAAATTAGGTCACATTACCACTTTTGGCGGACATCCTGTCATAGCAGCAGCGAGTTTAGCAACATTACAAGAAGTTACCGAAACTAATTTAATGGCTGAAACTTTAGAAAAAGAACAACTTTTCAAAAAGCTTTTAGTACATCCATTAATCAAAGAAATTCGCGGCAGAGGACTTATGTTGGCTGCAATGACTGATTCTCCTGAAATTACAAATGAAGTGATTTTACGTTGTCATAAAAGAGGTGTTATTTTATTTTGGCTCCTTTTCGAAGGTTGCGCTGTTCGAATTACACCGCCATTAACCATCAGTAATGAAGAAATTAAAAAAGGTTGTGGCATTATTATTGAGGTATTAAATGAGATAGAAAAAGAAATGAAATGATGGATGATGGAAGATGGGAGTTTAATGTTTTTTTTAACTCAAACTAAATTTTGAAATTGATTTTTGACATTGCTCTTGCAATTGTAAATTGTTAATTAAATTGTTTAAAACAATTCACACCCAAAACCACTACCCCAATATTATTCCTTACTTTTAATAAGGATAAAATCATAAAACGAAGCGCATGAATTTGAGTCACGAAGAAGAAGAAAACAGCTTGTCTTTATCTAAATTTGAATCGATGTTAAAAACCAACAAAGTTTTTTTCTTTGATTCGGAAGAGTTTGAAGACATCATTCTTCATTATATGGATACAGGTCGATTGAATTTGGCCAAAAAAGCGCTAAAATTAGGTTTAGAACAACATCCAAAATCTACTGGATTAAAATTAGTTCAAGTAGAAATGTTGGTTTACGAAGACAAACTCGATATTGCTGAAAAGCTTCTTAATGAGTTGTATGCTATTGAACCAACTAACGAAGAAATCTATATTCAAAAAGCCAACATACATTCTAAAAGAGACGAACACGAAAAGGCCATTTCTTATCTGGAAATTGCTTTAAAATATACAGATGATTATGCTGATGTATATTCTATGATAGGTATGGAATACCTGTTTATGGATAATTTAGAAATGGCTAAAGAAAATTTTATCAAATGTTTAGATGAAGACACCGAAGATTATTCAGCACTTTATAACGTGGTGTATTGTTTTGATTTCTTAGATCAAAATGAAGAAGCCATCGTTTATCTAAACCGATTCATTGACAGAAATCCCTATAGCGAAGTCGCTTGGCACCAATTAGGACGCCAATATTACGCATTAAAAAACTACGAAAAAGCAGTTTGGGCTTTTGATTATGCAACTTTAATTGACGAAACCTTTTTAGGTGCGTACATGGAAAAAGCAAAATCATACGAAAAACTCAAAAAATATCAAGAAGCGATTGATTGCTATAATGTTACATTAGAATTAGACGATCCTTCATCATTCGTATTGCTTCGTGTGGCAAAATGTTATGAGCGATTAGGTAACTTTGAATTTGCTTTAAATTATTATTTAAAAACAGTTCACGAAGATCCGTTGTTAGACAAAGGTTGGATTGCGATTACAGATTTTTACATTCGTCAAAAAAACTTCCAAAAAGCGTTGTACTATGTAAATAAAGCGATTGGAATTGATGGTGACAATTCGTTATATTGGAAGCGTTTTGCCGCTGTAAATAGTGCCTTACATTTTTTTGAAGAAGCAGAATATGGTTACCGCAAAGCATTTGAATGTGGTGATATTAATTTAGACACATTCACACTTTGGACAGACGTTTTACAATATTTAGGTGAATTTGAAACTGCTCTTGAAATTCTATTAGAAGCCAGCAATGTTTTACCAGATGAATACGAAATTGAGTACCGTTTGGCAGGATTGTATTTCCTAATGGACGATGTTACAAAAGGAAATCTTCATTTAATTAATGGGATGAAATTAGAATCAAAACACCTAACTTTGTTTCAAGAGTTATTCCCAGTAGTTTGGGAAAGAACAGAAGTTCAGAATACGATATTAAAGTTTAAAAAATAGAAATAAAAAAACATATTAAAAAACTATTTGTCAAGCTGAACTCGTTTCAGCTTCTTTTATGATACAAATTAAGATTCTGAAACAAGTTCAGAATGACAACTGTTAACTTTTGAAAAATTACTATTTATTGCAATGAGAAAACTATTTCCTGATTATTTGATTATTACGCTTAAAGGTTTAGCCATGGGTGCTGCCGATGTTGTTCCAGGTGTTTCTGGTGGAACTATTGCTTTTATTTCTGGAATTTATCAAGAATTGATTGATAGCATTAACAATGTGAATCTTTCTGTCATAAAAACATTAAAAAAAGACGGATTAAAAGCGGCTTGGAAACAAGTAAACGGTAGTTTTTTATTGGCTTTATTAACCGGAATTGGAATCAGTATTTTGACTTTTTCTAAAGTGATAACCCATTTATTGGAAACCCAACCTATTTTAGTTTGGTCTTTTTTCTTTGGTTTAATTATAGCCAGTATTACACTAATTTGGAAAGAAATTACGAGTTGGAAATTAGTTGACATCCTTTTTTTATTGATAGGAATTACGATTTCGTATTACATTACTATTGCTCGACCAGTGAGTTCTCCTGATAGTTATTGGTATTTATTTTTATCCGGATTTATTGCGATTATTGCCATGATTTTACCCGGAATTTCTGGCGCTTTTATTTTACTTTTAATGGGTTCATATGAAACCGTAATTGGAACAATCAATACTTTCAGAGAAGGATTAACTTCAGCCAATTCAGAAATCTTAACACAAGCTTTATTAAAATTAGGCATTTTTGCACTTGGCTGCATTATCGGATTAAAATCATTTTCTAAAGTATTACACTGGATGTTTGCTAATCATAAAAATACCACCCTAACATTGTTAGTAGGATTTATGGTAGGTTCATTAAATAAAGTTTGGCCTTGGAAAGAAGTTTTAGAAACCAGAATCAATAGTCATGGCGAAGTGGTGCCCTATATTGACCAAAGTATTTTACCCCAAAATTTCAATGGTGAACCGCAAATTGCGATGGCTGTTATATTAGCCATTTTAGGATTTATATTGATTTTTGGAATGGAAAAAATGGCAAGTAAACTAGGAAAAAACTAAAATTATTAAAAAAAATAACATTCATGTAACAAATAAAAACATGAGTCTGATTATATTTGATAAATAGTAATTTTTAACTCAATACCAATGAAAAAGAAAACAAAAAAACAGTTGAAATTTGGCTTAATTGGCCAAAATATTAGCTATTCTTTTTCAAAAAAATATTTCAATGAGAAGTTTGAAATTGGTCATTTTGACAATTGTGAATACAAAAATTACGATATTGAAAACATTAAAGAGTTTCCCAAAATAATCACAGAAATTAAAGGTTTACGTGGTTTAAATGTTACTATTCCCTACAAAGAAGAGATTATTCCATATTTGGATAAATTATCAAAAACAGCTAAGAAAATAGGCGCTGTAAACTGCATAACCATTTCCAAAAAGAAAAAACTAAAAGGTTACAACACCGATTATCACGGATTCAAAAAATCGATACAACCTTTATTGAAAGAGCATCATAAAAAAGCATTAATTTTAGGAACGGGTGGTGCAAGTAAAGCCATTGCTTACGCTTTACGAAGCTTGAAAATTGAATATGATTTTGTTTCCAGAACGGCTGATGAATTTCAATACAAATACGAAGAATTAGATGCTTCTATTTTTGAAGAGTACACAATTATCATCAACACTACTCCAGTAGGAACACATCCGAATGTAGACGATTGTCCGAATTTAGATTACAGTTTGTTTACCAAAAAACATATTGCTTACGACTTAATTTACAATCCAGAAGAAACCTCATTTTTAAGAAAAGCCAAAGCTCAAGGCGCCGTGACGAAAAACGGTTACGAAATGTTGGTTTTACAGGCAGAAAAGGCTTGGAAGATTTGGAATGAGTAGATTAGCACGCGGATTAGACAGATTTTCAAGCGCTGATTGCAACTGATTTCTTTTAAACACATAGACACATTAGAAAAACTATGCGTTGAATTTAGGCGTTGCACTTGACATAGAACACATTTAATTGTACGTTTATTCTGAAACAAAACTTCTTCAAAGAACCAATCCCAAGAAAGCCTTTTGATGGCTATCTAACCCCGATAGGAGCGACATCTCGCCTTGGCGAATATAGCGGATAGCGGGAAAATGGATGGCAAGGAAGCCCAAAACACTCGTTTTAAAGAAAATAAGCGATTATTATTCGATTTTTTTTGAATTTACGCAGTGCTTTAGTATCTTCACACCTTATTAGTAACCTTAAGCATTTACACAATGTCAGAAGCAACACATGATAACCTGCAAAACGCAGATGGACAAGACCAAATGGAACAATTAGATGGTGTTACCATTATTAGTCAATCGGTATTAGAGGAAATAGACAATTCTAATGCGGAAGAAAGCGAAGATGATTCGATAAAAGAAAAGCACGAAATTCCGGTATTGGATTACGATGCAATGTCGATGGAAGCCTTAACCGATGAGCTGGAAAAATTAGTCAACAACGAAAAAGTAATGGCAATTAAAGACCATGTAGAAGGGATTAGAAAAGCTTTTTCGGACAAATACCACCATTTTATAGACGAGAAAAAAGAGGAATTCTTAGCTCAAAACAACGAAGAAGGTTTAGATTTTGAGTATCACTTTCCTTTAAAAAATAAGTTTGATGGCATTTACAACGCGTACAAAGCTAGTAAAGCGAAACACTTCAAACAATTACAAAACAATTTAGAGCAAAATTTCGCCGTTCGTGAAAACTTAATTGAAGAGTTGAAAAACTTAATCGATTCTGGTGATTCGAGCATTAGCGATATGTTCAAGAAAGTAAACGACATTCGTGAGCGTTGGAAAAATGCAGGTGCAATTCCAAGAGATAAATACAACATCTTGTGGAACAACTACCATTTTCACATGGAGCGTTTTTACGACATCATGCATTTAGACAAAGAAGCGCGTGATTTAGATTTGAAAAACAATTTAGAGCAAAAGCAAGCTATAATTTCCAAAGCAAAAGAATTGTTGAACGAAACTGACGTAATGAAAGCGTTCCGTGAATTGCAATTGTTACACCGCGTTTGGAAAGAAGAAATTGGTCCGGTTGATCGTGAACACAGAGAAGCGATTTGGAACGAATTCAGCGAAATTACCAAACAAATGCACGATAAACGTGAAGGTTTATATGCTGAAGCAAGAGCAAAAGAATCAGACAACTTAGCGGTTAAAAACGAAATTATTTCGCAAATCATCGCTTTAGGAAACGAGAAAATCGATTCGCACAGTGGATGGCAAGCGCAAATTCAGAAAATGGAAGCGTTGCGTGAAGCATTCTTTAAAGCAGGAAAAGTGCCAGCGGAAGTAACAGAGGAAACTTGGGCTAACTTTAAAAATGCGGTTCGAGCTTTTAATGCGAATAAAAACGTTTTCTATAAAGACATCAAACACGAGCAACACGAAAACTTAAATAAAAAGTTAGCCTTAGTAGAAAAAGCCAAATCGTTACAAGACAGTTCTGATTTCGCTGCTACAACTCCAATTATGAAGAAAATTCAAGACGATTGGAAGAAAATTGGGCACGTACCTCGTAAATATTCGGACAGTGTTTGGAAAGACTTTAAAGATGCTTGTAATGCGTATTTCGACAGAATGCACGAAGCAAGAAATGCCGAAACTAGTGAAGAGGTAGAAGCATTTGAAAAGAAAAAAGCATTCTTAGAAGAGTTGAAATCATTCGCTTTAACGGGCGAACACAAAGCGGATTTAGATGCGATAAAAGCACACATTGCAACTTGGAAAACCTTTGGAAAAGTGCCTTTTAACAGAAGACACATCGAAGGAAAATTCAATAAGATTTTAGATGCTTTGTTTGAAAAACTAAGTATGTCTAAAAAAGACACCGAAATGATGCGTTTTAACAATCGCTTAGAGCAATTAGCAGAAGGCGACGACCGCAGAGCTTTAGAACAAGAGCAGTTCTTCATCAGAAAGAAAATCGACGAAGTACAAAGCGAAATTTTCCAATTAGAGAATAATATTCAGTTTATTAGCAGTAGTTCGAAAGGTGAAAATCCTTTTATTAAAGAAGTTCAGAAAAACATTGAACGCCACAAAGACGACCTGAAATTGTGGAAAGAAAAGCTACAGCAAATTAAAAATATGTAAGATGGAATCCCGGGTTTAGGCTCGGGATTTTTCAAAAAAAACTCTATGAAAAACATCTTTATCCTTTTTATCTTTTTAGTTTCTAACTATTCTTTAAGTCAAATCAATCCAAAAGATTCCACTTTTCAAGCCATTGGCTATTGGGATTTGAACGAAGAGCAACAATACAAAATCACACATTCCAAATACAAAGTAACTGGGAATGATTCTATTTTAAAAAGTAAAGTAGACTTTACACTGAATATTAAAATTACTGACTCAACAGCTAACTCTTACACAATTGAATGGCAGTATTCTGATTTTAAAACCAATGTTAAACATCCCCTACTTTCAAAAATTATCTCTGTAAATGAAAATAGAAAAATTATTTTCAAAACAGATGAAATGGGAGGTTTCAAAGAAATTTTAAATTTAGAAGAGTTAACTAGAGATTATCAAAAGACACTTGATATACTTAAAAAAGAAATTTCAAAGTCTGACAAAGAGTTAGTTGCATTAATTAAAAAATTTGAAACCTTGTACACTGAAAAATCGGCTGTAAATAGTACCACTACAAAAGACATTAATCAATTTTATAATTTTCATGGTGGGGCGTATAAATTAAATGAGGTTTTAGAGGGTGATTTAAAAGTTGATAATCTTTTGGGTGGCGATCCCTTTGACGCAAAAGTTTATGTTGAATTAACCGAAATTTCTGAGGATAACGATTTTGTCGTACTATTACTCGAACAATATGTAAATCAAGAACAACTTGCGAAGGAAGCAATACGTTTTGGAGAAAAAATAACTGAACAAAAAATAAGTGCTAAGGATAAAAAAGATATTGAAAAACTAGAGCACAGCATCATTTTAACAAGTTCTATTCACAATACGGGTTGGCCTTTATATTCAATGCAAGTTACAAATGTAAGTTTAGATGGAAATACTAACGTTGAAATTAGAGAAATTGAAATTATTTTAGACGAAAATTAAAAAGGTAAATCAATTTATTTTTCTAACATGACAATCATTTTCATAACACACTAATATATCGTCTTTACAGAACTTCCTAATCGTTGTGTTTATTTTACCGATTTCCCGTTCCAAAGGAACTAAAAAAAGTGAATACAACTGTTGTAAAATGCCGTTAGGCATGAAATATGGGTAACATAAAGTAATATAGCAGGTAAAAATACCGAAGGGATGGCATAAAAGAGATGCTTGACAGCATTACAAACTGTGCGTGATATGCGTTATGTGATGCTTCGTTACCTCAGCATGACAAACTGCACTTTAAAAACTTTGCGTACTTAGTGCCTTCTTTGTGCTCCTTGTGGTTAAACATGAACACTGCGACTGACCACTGAACACTACAACTTCTTCGCTTCTTCCCAAAAAACATCCATTTCCGCTAGCGTCATATCCATTAACGGTTTGCCTAATTCGGTGGCTTTGCTTTCTAAATATTGGAAACGTTTGATGAATTTTTTATTGGTGCGTTCTAAGGCGTCTTCTGGGTTTACTTTTAAGAATCTTGCGTAATTTATCATGGAGAACAAAACATCTCCAAATTCGGCTTCTATTTTGTCTTGATTGCCGGCTTGTACCTCAACTTGGAGTTCGTTTAGTTCTTCTTGTACTTTGTCCCACACTTGGTGCGGTTCTTCCCAATCAAATCCAACACCTTTTACCTTATCTTGAATGCGACTTGCTTTTACTAATGCTGGTAAACTTTTAGGCACACCTTCTAATACTGATTTCTTGCCTTCTTTCAGTTTTAGTTTTTCCCAATTTTGCTTTACTTCATCTTCGTTCGCAACTACCACATCGCCATAAATATGCGGATGACGATCGATTAATTTATCGCAAATGGAATTCGCTACATCGCCAATATCAAACGCATTGGTTTCGCTTCCTATTTTCGCATAAAACACAATGTGTAACAATACATCACCTAACTCTTTCTTGATTTCTTCCAAATCGTTATCTAGAATAGCATCGCCTAATTCATAGGTTTCTTCAATCGTTAAATGACGTAGACTTTCAAGTGTTTGCTTTTTATCCCACGGACATTTTTCGCGCAAATCGTCCATGATATCTAAAAGTCGGTTGAAAGCTTGTAGTTGTTGTTGGCGTGTGTTCATTTTGGAGTTGAATTGTTAAATTGTTGAATTGTTAAATAGCCTGAAAATTGTTCTTGCTTCTGTAAAAATAAAAAATCCCACGTGGAAAACGCAGGATTTTAAAGTATAATTTTTCCAATGCTTATTCAGCAGCTGGAGCTTCTTCTTCTTTTACTTCTTTAGATAACGCTTCTAACGAAACGAAACCTTTAGGTTGTAACAAATTGTACCAGTTTAAAATTTTCTTGATGTCAGAAGTATATACTCTATCTTCGTCAAATTCTGGTAAAATTTCTCTGAAGTATGCTTTTAATTTTGCATCGTCTTCTTTATGAGACATTGCCATACCGTCGTTTTCTTTCGTAGCAATTGCTTTGAAAACTTCTGCTAAACGCACTTCTTCAGAATACGTATAAACTGCAATTTCTGATAACAAACTTACGTTAGCTCTCATTCCTACAGTTATCTTTTTTCCGTCTAATAAAGATTCGGCAACAAATCCTGTACGTGTTTGAATTTTTAATTCATATAAACCTGGTTTCCCAGAAATAGCTAATATTTTTTGAATGCTCATGTTTCTTACTTATTAAGGTAGGCAAATATATTATTTTAAAGTAAAAAGTGAAAAGTAAAAAGTAAAAAGTTTAAAAGAAATTAAATTTTACTGAATACTGCAATTAACGTCCTTTTTTGTTTACGTATTTCATTTTATAATCAGGTCTTGCTTTACCATCCATGATGTTTTGCAATTTCTTCCCAATTAGCTTCTTTTTCAACATCGATAAGTGATCGGTAAATAAAATTCCTTCGATGTGGTCGTACTCATGTTGGATAACACGCGCGATTAAACCATCATATACTTCAGTCTTCTTATTGAAATCTTCGTCAAAATATTCAATTGTAATGGTATCATGGCGAAAAACATCTTCACGCACATCTGGAATACTCAAACAACCTTCGTTGAATCCCCAAATATCGCCTTCTTCTTTGATGATTTTTGCATTAATGAACGTTTTCTTGAACTCTTTCATTAATGCTGCTTCTTCTTTAGAAACGTCATCACTATCGCTAAAAGGTTCGGTATCTACAATAAACAAGCGAATCGGTAACCCAACTTGTGGAGCCGCCAAACCAACGCCATGTGCATGATACATTGTGTCATACATATTAGTAATTGTTTCTTTAAGATTCGGATATTCTGGTGTAATGTCCTCTCCTACTTTACGTAAAACTGGTTCTCCGTATCCGTATATTGGTAAAATCATAATCTGTAATTTCTAATTTCTAACTTCTGAATTCTAAATTTCGAGTGCAAAAGTACTATTTTTTATAACGTAAATAATCTTGAAGTATAATTGTTGCAGCAATTTCGTCAACCAACGCTTTATTTTGGCGTTGTTTTTTATTTAAACCACTATCAATCATGGTTTGAAACGCCATTTTGGATGTAAAACGTTCATCTACTCTATTCACAGGCATTTCAGGAAAAGCTGCTTGAAATTTTACCACAAACGCATTGATAATTTCGGCACTTTGCGAAGGTGTACCGTCCATTTGCTTAGGTTCGCCAACAATTACACAGGCTACTTTTTCTTTCGAAAAATAATCTTTTAAAAAAGCAATTGCAGTTTCGGATGGAATTGTAGTTAGCCCAAAAGCTATCATCTGCATTTCATCAGTAACGGCAATTCCTGTTCTTTTGATTCCGTAATCTATGGCTAATATTCTTGACATTTTATTTTTTTACAAAAATAACGCATTTGTTTAACAAAATAGGCACCAAACTTTAAACTATTGATTTTTGCTTTCAAACAAATGATTTATCTTTGCATCACAAATTTTTACAATCATGACCAATTTACAAGCTACAATAGAACAAGCATGGGAAAATCGTGCTTTATTACAAGAAGAAACTACGCAAAAAGCCATCAGAGAAGTTATCGAATTATTAGATAGCGGAAAACTTCGTGTTGCAGAACCAGTTGAAAATGGCTGGCAAGTAAACGAATGGGTTAAAAAAGCAGTAGTGATGTACTTCCCTATTCAAAAAATGGAAACTTGGGAATCAGGTATTTTTGAATATCACGATAAAATGTTGTTGAAACGCAATTATGCAGAAAAAGGAATTCGTGTAGTTCCAAATGCAGTAGCAAGATATGGTGCTTTTATTTCAAGTGGTGTAATTTTAATGCCAAGTTATGTAAACATTGGAGCTTATGTAGATGAAGGCACGATGGTAGATACTTGGGCAACCGTAGGAAGTTGTGCACAAATTGGAAAACATGTTCACCTTTCTGGTGGTGTTGGAATTGGTGGTGTTTTAGAACCATTACAAGCCGCTCCAGTAATTATTGAAGATGGTGCTTTCATCGGTTCAAGATGTATTGTGGTAGAAGGTGTTCATGTAGGGAAAGAAGCGGTTTTAGGTGCGAATGTGTGTTTGACTGGTTCTACTAAAATTATTGACGTAACAGGAGATGAACCTATTGAATACAAAGGAGTTGTTCCGGCTCGTTCGGTAGTAATTCCTGGAAGTTATACGAAGAAATTCCCAGCTGGCGATTATCAAGTGCCTTGTGCAATTATCATTGGGCAAAGAAAACCTTCAACCGATTTGAAGACTTCTTTAAATGATGCATTGAGAGAATACAACGTAGCGGTATAAATGAAAATTTTAGTCATACAACAAAAAGTTATAGGAGATGTCTTAATAAGTTCTATTATTTGTAATAATCTTAAAACTGAATATCCAGATGCTCAAATAGATTATTTGGTGTATGACTTTACTTTACCTGTACTTGAAAACAATCCTAATATTGATAATATTGTTGTTTTTGACAGTAAAAAACATAAAAACGGGCTCAATTTAATTTTATTTGCTTTAAAAATTAGAAAAGAAAAATATGACATCGTAATTGATGCATATGCTAAATTAGAAAGTGGAATTATTACATTACTTTCTGGTGCAAATAAAAGGATTGGTTTTAAAAACAAAGGATTACAAATTGCTTATAATACAAAAGTTAACCATGCAGATGAGCCCAAAAGTTTTTACGGATTGGCAATTGAACGAAAAATAAGTTTATTTGAACAATTGATTCATAAAAATAATATTGATCCTTATCCAAAGTTATTTATAACGGATTCTGAAAAAGAAGAGACTAATATTCTATTTAAAAAAAATGGAATTGACGGTGATACTGATAAAGTAATTATAGTAAGTATTTTTGGTAGTGAAGCTTCTAAAACCTATCCTGAGAACTATCTTTCAGAAGTAATTGACTTTGTTGCTGCCAATTTTGATGTTAAAATACTTTTTAATTATACTGAAAACCAAAAAGAAAAAGCAAAAAAACTATTTAACACTTGTAACAAATTAACACAAGAAAAAATTGTTTTTGATTTGATTGGCACCGATTTAAGGTCACTAATTAAAATTGTAAATAACTGTAACCTAATGATTGGTAATGACGGTGGAGCTATAAATATTGCCAAATCACTTCAAAAACCAACATTTACTATTTTTTCACCGTGGATAAAAAAGGAAAGTTGGAGTGTTTTTGAAGATGGCAAAAACAATATTGGAATACATGTTTTTGATTATTTTCCTGAATTAAAACAAGATTTATCAGCCAAAGAATTAAAAGAAAACAACAATATGTTTTACAATAAACTTACTCCAAATTTATTCATGGAGTCACTTTCAAACTTTTTAAAAGATCATTTAAAATAACATGCAGAAATTTTTAATTTACATAGCACATCCATACAGTATTCCAATAGGAAGACCTTTAGATGCCGAAATTAAAAAAAGAGGCTTTGAGGCAAAGTGGTTTGTAGAAATTGAGGCAACTAAAAGTAAATTATCTAAAAACGAAAATCTTCTTAATACAGTTGATGAAGTTATAAATTACAAACCCGATGTCGTTTTAGTTGCTGCAAATGAAGTTCCTCATTTTTTTCCTGGAATTAAAGTACAAGTTTTTCACGGCTTTAGTGTTAACAAAAGAAATAAAGACAAAGGCCATTTTAGAATTAGAGGTTTCTTTGATTTATATTGTACTCAAGGACCGTCTACAACAACTTATTTTAAGAAATTAGAAAAAAAACATAGTTTTTTTAAAGTAGTAGAAACAGGCTGGTCAAAAGTTGATGTGTTATTTCCAAAAACAGAAAGTAAAAAAGATTCAAAACCCACACTATTTCTTGCTTCAACATTTACAACCTCATTAAGTTTAGCTCATAATAATGAAGTTTATAATGTTATAAAAAAATTAATAGAAAATAATGAATGGAATTGGATTATCAATTTACATCCAAAAATGGATGCTGAAATTGTTCAAAAATTTAAACAATTAGAACAATATGATAATGTAACATACATTCCTTTCTTAGATTCATTACTTCCATTAAAAAACGCTGATGTATTAATTGCAGATACTTCTTCAATTATTACAGAGTTTATGATTCAAGAAAAACCAGTTGTTACATTTAATAACAACAAACCGTTTGACTATTTCATAAATACACTTGAAGCTAAAGATTTAGAGAAAAACATTCGCTTAGCTCTTAGCAAACCAAAAGAGTTAATGGATAAAATAAGTGTTTTTATTAATAATGAACATCCTTATTTCGATGGAAAATCTAGTGAACGGATTATTAGTGCAAGTCTTGATTTTTTAAATTCTAAAACCAATACCAAATTAAAGAAAAAACCATTAAATCTTATTCGCAAGTTTAAAATGCGTAAGAAATTTAATTACTTTAAAAATTTCTTTAAAAGCAATTAAATTTTATCTTTGGCTAAAGATTTTTTTACATGAAAATATTAGTAACAGGTGCAGCTGGATTCATTGGGTTTCATTTATGTCAAAAGTTTATTGCTTTAAACCATGAAGTAATAGGGCTAGATAACTTAAATGATTATTATGACCCTAATTTAAAATTAGCTAGGTTAAATGAGCTAGGTATTGTTGAGAAAAACCTTTCTTACAATAAATTATACGAAAGCGCATTAGGTAATAAGTTTAAGTTTACTAAAATTAATATTGAAGACAGAGAAAATCTACCTACTTTATTTGAAAAAGAAAATTTTGATATTGTTATTAACTTAGCTGCCCAAGCTGGTGTTAGATATAGTATTGAAAATCCTTTTGTTTATGCAGAGAGTAATGTAATGGGGTTTTTAAACATCTTAGAATGCTGTAGAAATTTCAAAATAGAAAAACTTCTTTTTGCAAGTAGCTCAAGTGTTTATGGTTTAAATGAAAAAATTCCGTTTTCAACTGAAGATAATGTTGATCATCCAATAAGTTTATATGCAGCCACTAAAAAATCTAATGAATTAATGGCGCATACTTATAGTTATTTATACAATATTAAAACAATTGGTTTACGCTTTTTTACAGTTTATGGACCTTGGGGAAGACCAGATATGGCTATGTTTTTATTTACTGATGCCATTTTAAATAATCGTCCTATTAAAGTTTTCAATAATGGTAATTTATCTCGAGACTTTACCTATATAGATGATATTATTAATGGAATAACTGCTATTGTTGATCAATTTGATACTATTAATTTATCAGATAAAAAGTATAAAATTTATAATATTGGAAACAATGAACCTGTAAAACTAATTGACTTTATTTCTGAAATTGAAAAGAATACAGGAATTACTGCCGAAAAAGAAATGTTGCCAATGCAACCAGGAGACGTAGAAAAAACTTGGGCTAATATTGATGAATTAATTACTGATACTGGCTATACTCCTAAAACAAGTATAAAAGAAGGGGTAGCTAATTTTATAAATTGGTATAAAAACTATTACAAAGTTTAAAGTTTGTAAATTCCGTTATTTACTTTTATAACATTATGTTTCCTATTATATCTTCTAATTGTATTGTTTTTCTCAATGCTTTCTGATGATTTATAAGAACGTTTATGGTCTAAATGAATACAAACTGCACTATAACGAATTTGTTTTGCCTGAATTCCTAAATTAAATAATCGTTCACCAACTTCCCTATCCAAACCACCATATTGCATTTCTTCATTAAATCCGTTTACAGCTAGTAAATCTGTTTTAAAACAAGAAGTATTGTGACCATTGAATGTTTTCTTTGTTGGAGTTACCCAATTTAAAAATTGACAAACCCATTTATTCTCTATTAATTTAGATAATTTAAATGATTTTTCAACACCATTATTAATTAGCCATTTTATGCTAAAGCAATCACCATTTTCAATTTCTAATGGTGAAATACTGTTTGATGTAAACATTGGTAATTTAAAATAACCGCCAGATAAAAAATAGCCTTTTTCTTTATTCTTTAAATGTTTTTCTACAAAATCCTTTCTTGGAATACAATCTCCATCAGTAAAAATTAAATAATCTGAATTGGTTTTTAAAACTGCTTTATTCAGTATTTTACATTTTTGAAATCCTTCATCGGGTTGCCAAACATGTATAATGGGATACTTAAATTTAGATGAAAAAGAAGCAATAACTTCTTTCGTTTTTTCAGTGGAACCATCGTCTGCAATTACTACTTCAAAATCCTTCTCGGTTTGGTTGCAGTAACCTTCGAGAACTTTTGCAAGCCATTCTTCCGAATTGTAAGTAGTAATAATAACAGATACTTTCATCTAATGAATTAAAAAGTGAAAATACTACTTTTTCCAGAACTTTAATTTCTTTTTCAATCTTTTTTTTCTGTAAAACTGATGTTGAAATTCCTGTGTAGCTTTCCACATGGCATTGAAAACCATTTCTTTATTTTCTCCTGATAATTTTGCATATTCATCGCTCATAATAGCAATAATAGCTTCGCTTGATGTTAATTTCGAAAAGTTTTTCATACGCTCTTCAAAAGTCAATTTTTTATCGAAATTGGTTCTATTTAAATCTACTAAATAAAAAGCATATTGTCCATTTCCTAAATCTTTAATCAAAGTATTTCCTGTGGAATGGTCAATAAATTCAATATTAGCTTGGTGTAACTTATAGGTAAAAGCAACAAATTGTCTTAAAACAGCTTCTTTTTTCACCTCATCTTCCATTTTTAATAGTTCTCGATATCTAAAATCGCTCTTTAGAAACTCGCTAACATAATAGCTGTCGTTTAATCCTAGACTATCAAAATTCTCATAATAAGCAATTGGTTTTGGCGTACCAATTCCCTTTTCCAACAATAATTTTGCATATTCAAACGAACGCTTTGCTTTACTTTTTCTAAAATAAGTATACATTATTTTATTGAAAAGATGTGGTTTTTTGAATGCTTTAATACAAATTGTACTGTCTTCTAAATCAAAAATCTTGATGCTATTTCTATTTCCTTCATAAATAAAAGTGCCTAAATTGTAATAGTTAGTAACACAATTTTGGATGACTTCTTTTTTATATAAAAATTCGGGATTAAAAGTACTTTTCATAATGCGAAAATAAAACAATGTTGGCGATTTACCTTCAAATATAAAATAATTTATAGTTTTGTGGTATCAAAAAAAAATCCTTCATGAATATCTTCAAATCCATAAAACGAAATTTAATCAAAAGAAGTGTTATTCATTCTATATTAGAAGCCGAGCAACACAATAACGATGTGATTAATATTCATAGAATCGATAAAAAAAATATTGGAGATTTTTATTGTGCTCCACATCATTATTTTGATGTTTTAAAAGGAAAGAGTCTGGATATTTTTGATTACAAAAGTGAAGATAAAGAAGTTAGAAATCATTTTATTAATGAAATTTCTGAACGTTCTTTAATTATAGGTGGTGGCGGTTTATTAAATCGTGATGGTTTTGTGATGCAAATGAAGATGTTTGAAAAGTTAACTACAAAAGGAAAGAAAATCGTACTTTAGGGAGTTGGTCACAACGAAAAATCGCCAAAAACATACGGTAAAGTTTCAAAATACAATATTGACATCAATAAATTTGGATTAGTTGGAACTAGAGATTACAACATGCCAGGCGAATATGTTCCTTGCGTAAGTTGCATGCATCCTATTTTTGACCAAAAATTTGAAGTTAAAAATGAAGTTGGCGTTGTTTTTCACAAAGACACATTAAAAAAAGAAAGCATTACTAAAAAATATCAAAATTTTGCTACTTCTTCAAACACTACTAATTTAGAAGACTTAATTGCATTCATTGGAAGTTCAGATAATATAATTACTGATAGTTACCACACCATGTATTGGGCTATGTTAATGGAAAAGAAAGTTATTGCAATACCAAATTCTTCAAAATTTTACGATTTTAAACATCAACCTATCATTTCAACTTTTGATGAAGCTTTACATCATTTGAATAAAGGAACAACATACAATGGTCTTTTGGAAGAATGTAGAGAAAGTAATCTTAAATTTGCAGAAAAAGCATTCAATTATTTAAATCTTTAAGATGGAAATCAACACTGAAGTACACAACGCATTTGAAGTCATCAAAAACGGAGGCATTATCTTATATCCAACCGACACCGTTTGGGGAATTGGTTGCGATGCCACAAATGAAGAAGCTGTAAAAAAAATTTATGCTTTAAAACAACGTGAAGAAACCAAAAGCATGATTGTTTTACTTAATGGTGAACGCATGATGTACAACGTTTTCAAAGAAATTCCAGATGTAGCTTGGCAAATTTTAGATTTATCGGAAAAGCCAACTACTTTAATACTAGACAATCCTCGAAATGTAGCCAAAAACATAGTTGCTGAAGATAACACTTTAGGAGTTCGATTAGTTACCGAACCTTTTTGTTTTAAACTAATGGAACGCATGAAAAAACCATTAGTTTCCACTTCAGCTAATATTTCAGGCGAACCTACTCCAAAAACTTTCAAAGAAATTAGTCCCGAAATTATAAAAGGTGTGGACTATGTAGTAAATTTGCACCTCGATAAAGTTTGCAAAAATCCTTCTACAATTATTAAATTGGGTTTAGATAGCCAAGTAAAAGTGATTCGCAAGTAAAAAAAAAGCACCGCAGATTCGCTGATTAAAATAGTTTTATGGAAGAATTTTTATATAAAGACAAAACTTATCAAATTATTGGAATTCTATTTGAAGTCCATAAAAATTTAGGAAAAGGTTTTTCTGAAATTGTATACAAAGACGCCATTGAATTTGAGTTGCAACAAGCAAACATTCCATACGAAAGAGAAAAAGAATACGTAGTAAACTATAAAAACACTGTATTGAAACATAAATTTTATGCTGATTTTGTAGTTTTTAACGAAATAATATTAGAAATAAAAACTGTCGATTGTTTTAACAATGCTCATTACAATCAATGTTTAAATTATTTGAAAGTTTCAGGAAATGAATTAGCACTTTTAGTTAATTTTAATTCTGTATCTCTTGAACACAAAAGAGTTGCCCTTTCAAGAAAATAAAAAATCTGCGAATCTGCGGTAATAACATGAATTACAAACAACATTTAGAACATAACATCTTCAAAATCATTTCGCAAGCAGCCCATGAGCTTAACTTGGAATGCTATGTGATTGGTGGTTTTGTTCGCGATATTTTACTTGAACGAGATCACAAAAAAGACATCGACATCGTTGCCGTGGGTAGCGGAATTGAACTAGCATTAAAAGTATCCGAGTTGATTCCATTTCATCCAAAAGTACAAGTTTTTAAAAACTATGGAACTGCAATGTTGCGCTACGATGACATTGACGTGGAATTTGTGGGCGCTAGAAAAGAATCCTATACTCATGACAGCCGAAATCCATTAGTGGAAAATGGAACCTTAAAAGACGACCAAGAACGAAGAGATTTCACGATAAATGCTTTAGCTTTTTCATTGAATTCTGAAAACTTTGGTGATTTAGTTGACCCTTTCAATGGTGTGGAAGATTTGAAAAATAAAATCATCAAAACACCTTTAAATCCAGATATTACGTATTCTGATGATCCATTGCGTATGATGCGCGCCATTCGTTTTGCTACGCAATTGAATTTCGAAATAGAATCAAAATCTTTAGAAGCGATTTCAAAAAATAAAGATAGAATCAACATCATTTCAGGCGAACGAATTGTTGATGAATTGCACAAAATTTTAGCTTCAGATAAACCTTCTATCGGATTTTTACATTTATATCAAACCGGCTTATTAGATATTATTTTACCAGAATTAACAGCTTTAAATAATGTCGAAGAAGTTGAAGGTCATACGCATAAAAACAATTTTTATCACACTTTAGAAGTGGTGGATAATATTTGTCCCAATACCGATGACGTTTGGTTGCGATGGGCTGCATTATTACACGATATTGGTAAAGCACCAACTAAAAGATTCAACAAAAAACAAGGTTGGACGTTTCACGGACATGAATTTTTGGGTGGAAAAATGGTCAAAAAAATATTTGAACGTTTGCACATGCCGTTGAATCATAAGATGAAATTCGTGCAAAAAATGGTTATGATGAGTTCGCGACCTATTGTAATTGCGGAAGACATTGTTACCGATAGCGCAGTTCGTCGTTTAGTTTTTGATGCAGGCGAAGATATCGATAGTTTGATGACTTTATGTAAAGCCGATATCACGACTAAAAATCCAAAGAAATTTCAGAAATACCACAAAAACTTCGACATCGTAAAAGAGAAGATTGTAGAAGTTGAAGAAAAAGATAGAGTTCGAGTTTTTCAACCACCAATTTCAGGCGAAGAAATCATGGAATTATTTGGTTTAAAACCATGTAGAGAAATTGGAGTTTTAAAAGAAGCCGTTAAAGAAGCTATTTTAGAAGGCGAAATTCCGAACGAATACGAAGCTGCAAAAGATTTTGTCTTAAACAAAGCTTCAAAAATGGGAATGAAAAAAGTATAAAAATTATAATCTGTTAAAGCACTTTTCAAATACGCATTACGTAAATTTGGGGTGCTTTTTGAATATCAAGAAAAATGAAAACAAATAAATCAGTCATTTATTGGCTACTTTCGGGATGTGTTTTGTTATTTATCATGGTAACTGTAGGTGGAATTACTCGTTTAACCAACTCCGGTTTATCCATGACTGATTGGCATTTAATTAACGACACCTTCCCTCCTATGTCGGAAGAAAAATGGGTAGAAGCATTTGAAGAATACAAGAAATTTCCTGAATATCAATTAATCAATAAACATAAAGATTTTCAATTAGAGGATTACAAATTCATTTTCTTTTGGGAATGGTTTCATCGTTTTATTGGTCGTATTATTGGTGTGGTTTTCATTATTCCTTTCGTTTACTTTTTAATCAAAAAACAATTAGATGCAGCAACTATCAAAAAATGTTTCATCCTTTTGGGAATGGGAGCATTTCAAGGATTTTTGGGTTGGTTCATGGTAGCCAGCGGTTTAAAAGACATGCCAGATGTGAGTCATTTCAGATTAGCGATTCACTTAACGTTTGCTTTTATTACGTTTGCTTATACACTTTGGGTTGCTTTGGATTTAATTTATCCTGAAAGAAAATTACCTGTTGCTGAATTAAGAAAAATCGCCCGAATTGCTTTAGTAATTCTAATCATTCAAATTATTTATGGTGGATTTGTTGCTGGTTTAAATGCAGGATTAATTCACAATCATTGGCCGTTAATGAGCGACGGACAATTCTTCCATGAAAGTATTCAGTTAGAACAATCGAATTTACTTTTAGCATTTACAGAAGGAAAAAGTGGTGTGCAATTCATTCACAGAACATTCGCTTATGTGGTAGTTGGAATGATTGTTTTCTTATTCATGAAAAGCAGAAAATTTGTATTAGACAAAAGACAAGATAACGGAGTTAAAACGTTGTTGGTTTTTGTATTTATCCAATTCCTATTAGGAGTTTTCACCTTGTTATTTCACGTGCCGCTTTGGTTAGGATTAGCACATCAAATTATGGCGTTCTTTTTATTGACTGCCATGACGTTTTCTTTGCATAGGTTTTCAAAATAAATTTTAATGAAAAAAGCTATTCTTATAATCAATATGCTATTTTTAGTTACTTTTTTTTCAAAAGCACAAAATAATGACGATTTAATTTTTAAAGACGGAAATCAAACAATTAAAATTGAGTTTGAAACTAAACAACCTTATTTAGAATTAAATAAAAATACTAAATTTATTGTTTCTGTTGAAAATATTGAGTTACAAAAAACTTCAATAATTGGTAGAGGAATTAGAATTTTAGGTTCAAATAATAAAACTGGTTTTGAATGTTCTGTTTTAGTTGATGAAAATGGGTTAGAAAATGGAAAGTTCAAAATGCGTTTAATCTATTATAATAAAGATGAATTAAAAACACATATTTTCATAATTCCTGTAAAATGATTTCTACCCAATCCACTCCTTAAAATCCCCAACTCGTTCTCTTGCTACAATTACCTCATCGTCTTTGTAAGTTGGTAAAATAATTTTCAATCTTGAATTGGAATAGACTTGAATCTCTTTTACTGCTTTTAGTGGAACTATGAATTTACGACTTACACGATAGAATTCTTTTGGATTGATTTCGGCTTCTACAACTTCTAAAGTGGAATCGATTAAATAATCGCGATTGTCTAAAGTGTGAATATAAGTTCCTTTGTTTTCGCTGTAAAAACATTCTACTTCATCAATTGAAATCACTTTTAATTGTTGGCCAATTTTTACTGAAAATCGCTTTTTATATTCTTTTTCCACTGGATTGACTAACATACGCTTAATCGCTTCAAAATCCAATGAAATATTTTGTGCTTGAGTCCTAGCTTTGAATTTATTGACTGCAACTTCTAAATCTTCTTCATCAATTGGTTTCAATAAATAATCGATACTATTTAACTTAAAAGCTCGTAACGCATATTCATCATAAGCGGTTGTGAAAATCACGGCGCTTTTGATATCGATTTGTTCAAATATCTCAAACGACAAACCATCAGACAATTGAATGTCCAAAAAAATCAAATCAGGATGCGGATTATTTTGAAACCATGAAATAGCTTCTTCCACAGAATGTAACATCGTATTTACTTGCAATCCTAATTTTTCAACCTTGCGTTGCAACAATCGTGCTGCTGGTTTCTCGTCTTCGATAATTAATATATTCATTGTTTTTTTGTTTCAAGTTTCAGGTTCTAGTTTTGTCTGCTAACAGCGACTGAAAACTGTGACTAATTATTCCCACTTATTCGCTTTTTCTTTCTCCATGAATTCTTTAATCTTGCGTTCTTCCCAGTTTTGACCCATAATAAAATCAGGTAAAAATACTGATAAAGCATGGGCTAACAAACCTAATCCCCAAAAGAAAGCGGTGAAGAAATTATGGGCTTGAAAATAACTTTCGCCATCTTTTAAGTTTTGAATATTGATTATCACAATCATAATGTTGATGACTAAATAAACTGCCGCGTGTGTGTAAAAACCTTTTATTTTCTTTACTCTTTTAACCGCTTGATAATATCTTGCTTCTTCGGCATTTGATGGAATAAAGCTTTTAAACGCTTCTTTATCCATTCTACTATTGATTCTATCTTGTAAACTCATGATTTCTTATTTTTTTAAAATTTAATTATTCCCACTTATTGCTTTTCTCTTGACCTTTTTTCAAAATCTCTTGAATTTTTCGTTCTTCCCACGAACTTCCGTAACCAAATACTTTTAATCCATGAAATAACAATCCTAATCCCCAACCTAACATCGGAAACCAAAACCATTGAAATTCAGAAAAAGTTCTAAAATTGATAAACACTAAAACCGGAATTACGATGCAATAGGAAATTAAACTTCCGTAAAACTCTTTTATTTCTTTGACTCTTCTTGATGCTCTGTCATAAGCCGTTTGTTCATTATAATTGTATGTTGTTTCCATAATACTAATTTGTTTGGTTAAAATCGGTAGAAATACTTTGAACTCTTTTTCGTTTTCTTCTACCAATACTTTTCTTTTGGTTAAAATTCCGTAGCGATTCACAATATTTTGTAATCCTACGCCTTTTCGGTCTTGTAAAACTTCTTTCTTTTGAAGATTGTTAGTGATGACTAACTGACCATTTTCAATACTAATCTTTACATGTAGCGGTTTTGCTTCACTAACTACATTGTGCTTGATGCAATTTTCTAATAATAGTTGTAATGATAGCGGAACCACTTTAGCTTCTTCATTATCAAATCCTTCTGGAATTTCAAATGTGATGCTGTTTTCAAATCGCATTTTCAGTAAATTCATGTACGTTTTGGCAAATTTCAATTCTTCAGCAACCGAAACTAATTCTTTGTCTTTTTGTTCCAAAACATAGCGATACACTTTGGATAGCGAAGTCGTAAATTTCTGAGCACTTTCAGGATTTTCCTCTATTAACGAACTCAATACATTCAAACTATTAAAAAGAAAATGCGGATCGATTTGATTTTTTAAACTTTCAAATTGTGCCGAAGCCGTTCCAGCAATAATTTTCTGTTCCTTTAATTTGTTTTCCTGATATGATTTGTAGAAATAAACCAAGTGAATTACCAACGAAACTATAATCGTAATCACCATTGCTACAACATAATTAGCAGGCATTTCGTTTTGAATAAATTCTTGAATCGTTTTGTCTTCAAAGCCAACGTCTTCTAACATTCGCAAAAAGAAAATAGCCAATCCCGAAACAAAAAACGAAGCTAAAAATCCGATTAATAATCGTTTTAAATGAAATCTATTCTTTTCAAAATGTTTATCTAATTGAATAAAAATTAATGCATTGGCAATATAAAGTACCACACTGTACAACATCGTAAAAATAAAATTCCACTTTAATGTTGTAAGACTTGGCAAACTTCTAGTGATTAATAAATTCACGCCTTGAAGTATCGCAAAAATTACAATTCCAATTACTATTGCTTTAACTATTTCTCTTGAATATTTCATTTTAAAAATTTTATTTACAAGCCTTTACAGCTTCTTGTGCTTTGTCTAATCCCCAACTTGGATGAAAAGCCGATTCAGGTTTAAAAGTAGCAAAAAGTTCGATTGCTTTTTCAATTTGGGCACACATTGGTTGCGTATCTTGTCCAAAATATTGCGCCATACCTTTTTCAAACGAAGCCTTTTGAAACACAACTCTCGGGTTTTCAGGAGCTATTTTATTCGCTTTATTCAAAATATACATTACATCGCCCGATAATCTTTGTCCGTTTGTCATTGGATCATATACAATCCAAGCGGTGTGAATCATAGCTTGCATTACTAAAATTTCTGGATTGTCTTGTGCTAACTCGTTACAAACATCTTGTGCTTTTTGAGCTGTTTTCAGTAAAGACTCCATTTTAGTTTTGTCTTTTTCACCAAACGCTTGTGTTGTTGTGATAAAAGCGACGTAATAATTTGGCAACCAATTTGTTTTTTCAACTGAAGCAATTCGTTCTAATTGCGCAACCGCTTCTGTTGGTTTTCCTTCTTTCCAAGTTTGTAAGGCTTTTTTCATTCCTTGATCAAACTGAGTTTGCGCTGATACAATTGAAGCGACAAACATTGCGATGATAGTGATTAATTTCGTCATGATAAATTTTTTTTAATGGTTAAACTGTTCGTTTTTTGATTTTGATTTTGTTATTGTTCTTGCGCTTGAACTATCTTATTTTGATGAAGCAAAGTTGCAACAGAAATCGCACCCATAAAATTGAAACTAACCGAACTGTCATTTTTTGAGGATGAATTGTAACTTTCCCGATTTTAATTACTTTTACCAAAATTAGATTCATGGCATACCAAGATATTTTAGAGAGAATTTATAACGAAGTCATCCAAATCGAAAACACTGGAAAAGTAGCCGATTACATTCCAGAATTAGCAAAAGTCGATGCGAATAAATTCGGAATTGCATTAGTAGATAAACATCAAAACGTATTTACAAAAGGCGATGCTTTGGAGAAATTTTCAATTCAGAGTATTTCAAAAGTTATTACTACTTCGCTTATATTTTCTAAAATTGGAAACGATTTATGGGAACGCGTAGGGTATGAACCTTCAGGAAATTCGTTTAATTCGTTGGTACAATTAGAAAATGAAAATGGTATTCCAAGAAATCCGTTTATCAATGCGGGTGCTTTGGTTGTTGCCGATTTAATGTTAGATCATTTTGAAAATCCAAAAGAATTCCTTCTTGATTTCGTAAGAGAACTGACCGAAAATCCAAATATCAATTACAATGAAAATGTCGCTCAATCCGAAAAAACTTTTGGTTACCGAAATGCAGCTTTGGTGAACTTTATCAAATCCTTTGGAAACATCAAAAACGAACCCGAAGCGGTTTTAGATTTTTATTACCATCAATGTTCTATTGAAATGACTTGCGTTGATTTAGCCAAGTGTTTTCAAGTATTTGCGAATAATGGTGTCATTCCAAAAAGCGATAAAAAATTCCTTTCGACTAGCAAATGCAAACGCATGAACGCCTTAATGCAAATGTGTGGCTTTTATGACCAAGCGGGAGAATTCACGTTTAAAGTTGGGCTTCCTGGAAAAAGTGGTGTTGGCGGTGGCGTAGTTGCTGTTTTCCCAAATCATTACACGGTTGCCGTTTGGAGTCCGAAATTAAACAAAAAAGGAAATTCTTTTTACGGCTTAGAAACCTTAGAGCGATTGACGACTGAAACTTCATTATCCATATTTTAAACTAAAAAAAATGAACAAAGTAATTTTACTCCTTTTAATCTTACCAATTACATTAGTTGGGCAAAATTTTAAAAACCAATTTCAATCTAAATTCAACAATGAGGATTATAATGCGAAAGAAGTCAAAGAAATTCTTGAAAAATGGGAAAAAAGCAATAAAAATGATGTGGAGTATTTCATAGCAGCCTTTAATTTTTATTTCAGAGAATCACAACAAGAATTACTTCAATTGTCAAAAGAAGAGCCTACAAAAAATCAGGACGCATTGGTTTTGACTGATTCTTTAGGAAATAAATCAGGATACCTGCATTCTTATGTTTCTAAAAATGATTCGTTATTCGCCATTTCACAAAGTATTATCGATAAAGCTATTTCATTATATCCGAATCGATTAGATTTACGTTTTGGAAAGATTCATACCTTGGGTGAATTTGAAAAATTTGATTTATTCAGTAACCAAATACTAAATACAATTGATCACTCTAATAAAATCAAACACAAATGGTTGTGGTCAAATGATAAAATTTTAGATGATCCTGAAAACTTCTTTATTGATGCTATTCAAGGATACCAAAACACGCTTTTCCAAGCCGAATCAGATGAAAATTTAAAAAAAGTAGCAAAAAGGATGTATGATACTTTTCCTAATGATTTGTATGTAATTTCCAGTTATGGCGTGACATTTTTAATTGAAAATAAAAATAATGAAGCGTTAGAACTTTATTTAAAAGCAGAGAAAATAAATCCAAATGATACCATTGTACTGAGTAATATCGGATTGATTTACGAACGTCTTTCTGATAAAAAAAATGCTATAAAATATTATCAAAAAATTGAAAAGGTTGGTGATGAACAAGCTAAGGAAATGGCTAGAAAAAAAATCAACGACCTAAAATAAAATCTTATCAACAAATCGCAAAAGCAAAAAAGTTTCTCATAAATAATAATTACTTTTGCTGTTCTTAAAATTTCAAAGATTATGATTTACAAATTCCGAGTAATTCTCGATGCCGAAGAAGATATTTTTAGAGATATTGCCATTGAAAGCGACAACACCTTAGAAGATTTACACAATGCTATCGTAAACGCTTTTGGCTTTGATGGAACTGAAACAGGTTCGTTCTTTACATGTGAAGACGACTGGACTTGGAACGAAGAGGACGAAATCCCAATGTTTGACACTGGAGAAGTTCCAGGTGAAATGAAAACTATGGTAGACTTCAAAATTGAGGATTTAATGCACCAAGACAATACCAAAATGGTCTATGTGTATGATTTCTTTAACATGTGGACATTCTTCTTAGAATTAGCAGCAATTGAAGAAGAAAAAGAAGGCGGTGAAACGTATCCAGCTTTATTATTTTCTCATGGCGAATTACCAGCCGAAGCAGGTCAAAGTGGATTAAGAGGCGATTTATCAGACGAAGATATCTATGGTGACTTTGAAGACGATTTCGATGATGATGATTTCGACATGTTTGATGGCGATGACAGCTTCGAAGACATGGGATTTGAAGAAAATTGGAATTAGCCCCCTAGCCCCCAAAGGGGGAATTTAGGAGGAATAAAACACAACGTTTCTAACTCCTCCCCTTTGGGGAGGTTGGGAGGGGCAAAACTCAAACTATAAAAATGATCAACTTATTTAACGCACATATCGAAAACCTATCTATTCATAGAGTAGGAAATAAAAGTAG
Source organism: Flavobacterium sp. UBA6195 (assembly GCF_002422095.1). Lineage (GTDB taxonomy): Bacteria > Bacteroidota > Bacteroidia > Flavobacteriales > Flavobacteriaceae > Flavobacterium. Next base: position 11,762 of record NZ_DITB01000124.1, on the reverse strand, counting down.
AAACGAAGCTATTTTCTTATCTGAAAATCCATACGGATTGAATGATGAAATCATGCCTTTGTTGAAGGAATTTTTCTTTAAACCTTTCAGAGAAAAAGAAGAAAACTACTTTCAGTTTGCTCATGAAGTAGATTTAGAATATAACGAAATGTACAATTTTGCAACAGAAGTTTTCAATAACCCTAGCGAAATTCACAACGTTTCAAAAAAAATTACGAAACACCTTTTTGAGCAATCAAATCATCCACATATTAAAAACGGAGAAGTGTATGTTGCATATTTCACACACGTTTCAATTGATAATAATGTAGTAGATGCTATAGGAGTTTTCAAAAGTGAAGTTCAAACCGATTTCTTACAATTCGAAGAAAACGGAAACAACTTAGAAATGATTTTACAACAAGGAATCAACTTGAATAAGTTGGACAAAGGTTGTATTATTTTCAATTACAAAAAAGAAGAAGGCTACAAAATTTTAACTGTAGATAGCAACCGTTATGATGCACGTTATTGGTTAGAACATTTCTTATCAGTTGATGCGTTTCAAGACGAAAACTTCATGACGAAGAAATACTTAAAATTCTGTCAAGAGTTTGCCAAAGAAGTAGTTTTACCTGCCGAAGACAAACAACAAGAAGTGTTGTTCATGAACCGTGCTATTAATCACTTTGCAAAAAATGATGAATTTGAAGAAACGGCTTTCTTAAACGAAGTAATGCAAAATCCAGAATTCATTCCAGAATTCAAAAATTACAAAGTAGATAAAGGTGCAAAATACAGCATTGAAGACGTTTCAAGTTTTCCAATTGCAAATGCTGCCGTGACGGATGTACGTCGTACCTTAAAAAACACAATTCAATTGGATACGAATATCCAAATCAAATTGGATTTCATCAACCCAGAAAGTGCGGAGAAATTCGTAGAGAAAGGTTGGGACGAAGAAAAACAAATGTATTACTACTTGGTTTACTTTAATAAAGAACAGAAATCGTAAGGTATTTACATACAAATTATTAAACCTCAATCACTAATTCGTAATTGAGGTTTTTTTTGAAAGAACTTTAACAAAATATTTTGTTTAACTTTTTTGATTTTAAATTAAACATTCTGTACCTTTGAGAAAAATATTTAAAATCATGGCAAAAAAGAAAGAAATAAACAAAGAAGGCATTTTAAGTTTATACATCGATTATTTCTTAGAACACAACAAGCAACCGCAATCGGTTTATTTGTTTGCCAAACATGCTGGTTTTGAGGAAGGTTTATTTTACAAACATTACGCTTCTTTTAACCAAATTGAGCAAAACTTTTTCACTTCGCTATTCGATAATACATTAGAATTATTAGGAAATAGTGATGAATTCGTTTCCTACGATGCTCGCACGCAATTGTTGAGTTTCTATTTCACTTATTTCGAAATGTTAACTGCTAATAGAAGTTTCGTGGTAGCGTTATTGAAAGAAGACAAAAACAAATTGAAAAGTTTGTCAAAATTGAGTGAATTAAGAAAAAGCTTCAAACAATTTTACGACACTTTAGACATTGAAAAAATCGATTTAAAACAAGAAAAGTTAATCGAAATTCAAGAGAAAACCATGAGCGAAATGGCTTGGTTCCAATTCTTATTCACTTTGAAGTTTTGGATTGAAGATACGTCAATTTCATTTGAAAAAACCGATATTTTCATTGAAAAATCTGTCAATACCAGTTTTGACTTGATGGATACTACTCCATTCAAAAGTCTAATTGATTTTGGAAAATTCATGTGGCACGAAAGAGGCTCATTTAAAATGTAAGCGAAAACCATATGAAAACAATCGATAGTATCCCAACATCAAAAATCCAACGTGCTTCTAAGTTGATTCAAACCGGAGCTAAAGTGGGCGTAAATTATCTCAAATATTACGGAGATAAAATCACCAAAACCGAAGAAGAAGCAAAAGAATCGCTGAACAAAAATAACGCTGCCGACATTTACGACAGTTTAAAGCAACTAAAAGGAAGTGCTTTGAAAGTCGCACAAATGTTAAGTATGGATAAAAATATCTTACCAAGAGCTTACGTGGAGAAATTCTCGTTGGCGCAGTTTTCGGTTCCGCCGTTGTCTGCTCCTTTGGTAAATAAAACCTTTAAAAATTACTTTGGTAAGCAACCAAACGAAATATACGATACCTTCAATGCCACTTCAATAAACGCGGCTAGCATTGGTCAAGTGCACCAAGCTACCAAGGATGGGAAAAAACTTGCTGTGAAAATTCAATATCCAGGAGTGGCAGAAAGTATTAGTTCGGACTTGGCTTTAGTGAAACCTATTGCCATTAAAATGTTCAACATAAAAGGAAAAGATTCGGATAAATATTTCAAAGAAGTTGAAGACAAATTGATTGAAGAAACCAATTACATCAACGAGGTAAAACAAAGTATGGAAATGGCGGAAGCTTGTAAAAACATTCCAAATTTGGTTTTTCCAAAGTATTATCCAGACTGGTCATCAGAGAAAATCATTACGATGGATTGGATGACAGGCGAACATTTATCAGAATTTACCGCTCATAATACTGATGCTGAGAAATCAAATATTTTAGGCCAAACGCTTTGGGATTTTTACATGTTTCAAATGCACAATTTGAGAAAAGTCCATGCTGATCCACATCCTGGAAACTTCTTAATTACTAAAGATACAAAGTTAGTAGCTCTAGATTTTGGTTGTATCAAAGAAGTTCCAAATGATTTTTATGTACCGTATTTCGAATTAGCGAAAAAAGAAAACTTGAACAATCCAGAATTCTTCCAATCGAAATTATACGAATTAGAAATTTTAAGAAAAGAAGACACGAAAGAAGAAATTGAATTCTTCACCGAAATGTTTCATGAATTATTAAGTTTGTTTGCACGACCTTTCCATGTTGAAGAATTTGATTTTTCAGACGAAGAATTTTTCGGTCAAATTGCCGATTTAGGTGAACGCTATTCCAAAAATACCGAATTACGCAACATGAACGGAAATCGAGGTTCGAAGCATTTTATTTACATTAACCGAACTTTCTTTGGTTTATACAATTTAATGCACGATTTAAAAGCAACTAAAGTTAAAATCAACAACTTTATTCAATATTAACTTTTGCCCCAAGCAATACCTTTAAATCCCTAATCGAGCCATAAGATTAGGGATTTTTTTTTGGGGCGTTACCATAAAGGTCGGGCTATTCGCTATATCTTTTATTCCGCTTTAGGCTCCATAAAAGGATGCCGCTGCTATCCCTAACGCAAATTCGAATTCTGTTGAAGATTGGTTACAAAAACTTTCATCCGTAACAAAACTAAAATTCGTTCGTCTTATCTATAAATCAAAAAACGAACAAACTTGGAAACCATTTTAAAAATCTCGAATCTCAACAAGATTTTCAATAAACACTTGCATGCCGTTAAAAATGTTTCTTTCGAAATCAAAAAAGGAAATGTTTACGGAATTTTAGGTCCAAACGGCTCAGGAAAATCTACTACTTTAGGAATTGTATTAAATGTTGTCAACAAAACTTCAGGCGATTTTGAATGGTTTGGCGGAAAAGTTGCAACGCATGACGCCTTGAAAAAAGTAGGTGCCATCATCGAAAGACCCAACTTTTATCCTTATATGACCGCTAAAGAAAATTTGGAATTGGTTTGTAAAATCAAAGTAACGCCATTTTCAAAAGTGGATGAAAAGTTAGAATTAGTTGGGCTTTTAGAACGTAAAAACGACAAATTCAGAACCTATTCGTTAGGAATGAAACAACGTTTAGCCATTGCTTCTGCCCTATTAAACGACCCAGAAATCCTAATCTTAGATGAACCAACAAACGGTTTAGATCCGCAAGGAATTCGTCAAATTCGAGATATTATAAAAGTAATTGCATCACAAGGAACAACCATTTTATTGGCTTCACATTTGTTAGACGAAGTGGAAAAAGTGTGTAGTCATGTGGTAGTTTTACGAAAAGGCGAAATGTTGTATCAAGGAACCGTGCACAACATGATTGAAAACAACAGTTTCTTTGAACTAAAATCAAATGATATTATTCGATTAAAAACCGTTTTAGACCAACATTCTTTTATAGAAAACACTATTGAAGAAGATGGAAAACTAATGGTTTATCTAAAACAAGACATTGCCGCTCAAGATTTGAATTCGTATTTATTTGAGCAAAACATTGTCTTAGAACATTTGGTAAAAAGAAAAAACAGCCTTGAAGAACAATTCCTTGAATTAACAAAAAACTAACCATCTGATGAAAAGATTACTTTCTATAGAATTTCAAAAAATTTGGAAAAACAAAGCCAGTCGTGTTTTATTATTAACCTATTTTATTTTACTAAGTTTCATTGCCTTAATTGCCTCAATAAAATTTAGTATTGGAACTTTCGAGATTAGAATTGCTGACCAAGGGATTTTCAACTTTCCCTATATTTGGCATTTTAACACTTATGTTGCGGCATTTTTCAAGATATTTTTAGCCATTGTAATTGTTTCTATGATGGCAAATGAATACACTTACGGAACGCTAAAACAAAATCTCATTGACGGATTAAGCAAAAAAGAATTTATATTTTCTAAGTTTTTAGTTGTTGGCTCTTTTGCTGCTGCTTCAACAATTTTTGTTTTCATAATGTCTTTAATTCTAGGTTATTCCTTCTCATCATACAATGAGTTATCAATCGTTTTCAGTGATTTAGAATATTTATTAGCTTTTTTTATCAAACTTTTTGCTTTTTTCTCCTTCTGTTTGTTCTTAGGAATTTTAGTAAAGCGAAGTGCTTTTGCTTTGGGGTTCTTGTTCGTTTGGTTCGTAGGTGAAAACATCTTTTATTGGTTATTAAAATTTGTAATTTTAGGTGGTGATGATAAACATAAAAACTTTGGAGATACAATTATTCAATATTTTCCAATAGAATCAATGAGTAATTTAATCAAAGAACCTATTACTCGATTAAGCGCAATTAAAACAATTGAAAATGCAGTTGGAGGTGCTCAAACCGCTAAAGATTACAGCATTCATTTCTCACAAATTAGCATTGTTTTAGTCTGGACTTTTATATTTATTTTAACATCTTATTACATTCTTAAAAAGCGCGATTTGTAGTATCTTTGCAGATGATATGAGTAGATTAAAATATATCATTTTCTGTTTGGTTTTTGGGCTTGGAATCCAATTTGGAAACGCTCAAAATATTTCGGTTGATGAAAGTTACACCCCACAAGATTTAGTTGAAGATATTTTAATCAACAGCCCTTGTGCTAACGTTTTTAATGTGAGTGTTTCTGGAGGAAATTTTGCTTCAGGCGAAAAAAGTTTTGGCTATTTTGATGCTACAGGAACTACATTTCCTTTTCAAAATGGTATTATTCTTTCCACAGGAAAAATCAATAATGCTCCCGGACCTAATATTTATCTTTCTGATGACGGTGGTGGCATAGGTTGGAATGGTGACTCTGATTTAAATGATGCTTTAGGATTAAGCAATACTTTTAATGCTACTATTTTAGAATTTGATTTTATTCCTTTAGGAAACAGAATTAGTTTTGATTATATTTTTTCATCCGAACAATACCTAACAAATCCATCTTCTAATCAATGTAACTATACTGATGGATTTGCATTTTTATTAAAAAGAAACGGAGAGACAAATTATCAAAATTTAGCAGTGGTTCCAGGTACCAATATTCCTGTAAAAGTGAATACTGTGAGAGGCTCTGGAACGATTTGTCCACCAGCCAATCAAGCCTATTTTGATGCTTTCAATGACACGAACCATCCCACTAATTTTAATGGTCAAACCAAAATTTTGAAAGCAGAGTCTGATGTTATTCCAGGAGAAACCTATCACATTAAATTAGTTATTGCCGACGAAGGAAATTATCGTTTTGATTCGGCTATTTTTCTTGGTGGTGGAAGTTTTAATTTCGGAATCGATTTAGGTGACGATCGCTTAATTGCAACAGGTAATCCACTTTGTCCTAGCGAAACATTAACTGTTGATGCTACTCAAGCTGGAGCAACTGGATACCAATGGTTTAGAAACACAAACACAATACCTGGCGCAACTAATCCTACTTACACTATTACATCTGCAGGAGATTATACGGTAAACATTTTTTATGGCACCACGTGTTCTCCTCCTTCCAATACACTTAAAATCGAATACGCAGAATCATTAGTAATCAATCAAGATTTATTTACAGAATGTGATGCTGATACTAATCAAGATGGAAAAACAGTTTTTGATTTAGATGTTATCAAAAATCAATTATTCACAAACCTTCCTACAGATTATAACATTTCATTTTTTGAAATACCTACAAGCACAACAGCTTTACCAACAAATTATACCAATACAATTCCAAACAATCAAACCATTTATGCTAGAATCATGAATATTCAAGGTTGTTATTCAGATTATCCTGTGAATTTAGTAGTAAATACATTTGATACTATTTTAGCGGATGAGACTATTGGCCTTTGTGAAAATTCTATATTAAATTTAGATGCTGGAAGCGGTTTTACCTCTTATGAGTGGAATACAGATCCACCTCAATTTACCCAACAAATAACCGTAAATTCTGGCGGAAGTTATGAAGTTACGGTAACAAACTCATTTAATTGCTCCAAAACAAAAACATTTACAGTTGAAGCTTCTGGAATTGCAACGATTGAAGATATAATCATTAACGATTTTCAAGAAAACAACTCAGCTACTATTCAAATTTCAGCCTCTAGTTTAGGTAATTATGAATTTTCACTAGACGACATTAATTATCAAGATTCTAATATATTCACCAATTTATTAGAGGGCGAATACACCGTTTATGTTAACGATAAAAAAAAATGTGGTGTTGCTAAAAGAACATTTTACATTTTAGATTATCCAAAATACTTTACTCCTAATGGCGATAATTATAATGATACTTGGTATATCAAAAATTTAAGAAAAAGAAATTTACAAAATAGTACAATTAGTATTTTTGATCGATATGGAAAATTAATAAAACAGTATAATGCTAATACAGAGGCTTGGGATGGAACATTTAATGGAAGTAATTTACCTTCAAATGATTATTGGTTCACATTGGAATTAACAAACGGAAAAACCATCAAAGGGCATTTTACATTAAAACGTTAGGCATAATAATTGCAGAATAGCTTACAAAATAATATATTCGCAGTATGATGCAAATACACGAAATTGAAGCTATAAAATTACTTTTAGCTACACCAAAAAAAATTACAATTGTGCCACATAGAAATCCAGATGGAGATGCTATGGGTTCAACTTTGGGCTTATATCACACATTAAAACAATTACAACATGAAGTAATTGTAATGGCTCCAAATGAATTTCCAGAATTCTTAGCTTGGCTACCTGAAAGCGAAAAAGTCATTATTTTTGAACGTAGTTTTGACACTTGCAAAGCTATTTTAGAAAAAACAGAATTACTTTTTACATTAGATTTTAACGCTTTGCATCGAACTGGTGACCAAATGGAAAATGCACTAAAAACGCTAACAGTTCCAAGTGTGATGATAGACCATCATCAAGCTCCAGATGGATATGCTACTTATACTTTTTCAGATACTACTTATGGCTCAACTTGTGAAATGGTATATGATTTTATTTACCAATTAGGTTTTGAAAACCTAATCAACAAAACAGTTGCAACATGTTTATATACTGGAATTGTTACTGATTCTGGAAGTTTTAGATTTCCTAAAACAACCAGTAAAACACACAAATGTGTCGCAGATTTAATTGATAAAGGCATAAACAATAGTGAAATTCACAATCTACTTTTTGATAACTCTTCTTACAATCGTTTATTATTATTAGGAAAGGCACTTCAGAACTTAAAAATACTTCCTGAATTCAAAACAACATACATTACCTTAACTCAAGATGAACTAAATGAATTTGGTCATCAAAAAGGAGATACAGAAGGAATTGTAAATTACGGTTTAAGCATAAAAGGAATTGATTTTACAGCCATTTTTATTGAACATAAAGAAGAAGGAATTATTAAAATTTCATTCCGTTCTCAAGGTGATTTCGATGTGAATCAATTTGCAAGAAATCACTTTAATGGTGGAGGGCATATTAATGCGGCTGGAGGAAAATCTTTTTCCTCCCTTGAAGATACGGTACAACAATTTATTGCTATTTTAGCAAAAGAAAAAAATTAACGAAAATGAAAATTCAAAATTTATTCCTTTTTGGTGCAATCATTTTAATAGCTAGTTGTTCGCAACAACAACAAGCTAGAAAACCAATAACGCACTCTTCTGGAACTTTTATAAAAGAATCTATAGAGCGTAATAAAATTTTAATTGCAGACGAAGAAGATTTAATAGCTGAAATAATTAAAAATGATTCACTAAAATCATATATTGCTTCAAATAAAGGATACTGGTACAAATACGAAACTAAAATTGAAGAAATTTCGCCTACACCAAAAAGAGGTGATATTGCTTTTTTTGATTATGAAATCAAAGATTTAAAAAGCAGAATCATTTACACAATTGCCGATACAAAACCTCAAGTTTATTATGTAGACAAAGAAAACATTATGATGGGATTACGTGATGGAATTAAATTAATGAAAAAAGGAGAAACTGTTACATTCTTATTTCCATCACACATGGCATACGGTTATCATGGAGATGACAAAAAAATTGGTTCTAACGAACCCTTAATTTGTACAGTAAGTTTAAACGATATTAAATTAGATCCACAAACTAAAAAATAATCCCAAATGAAAATTAAAGCCCTTTTACTACTAAGTTTTGTTACACTATTTGCTTCATGCACTAAATCATACGACAACCTGCAAGAAGGATTATATGCTAATATCGAAACTTCAAAAGGAAGTATAGTCGTAAAATTAGAATTTGAAAAAGTTCCCAATACTGTTGCCAATTTCGTAACATTAGCCGAAGGTAAAAATCCATTTGTTAGCGAAGAATTTAAAGGCAAACCTTTTTACGACGGATTGAAATTTCATCGAGTTATTGCTGATTTCATGATTCAAGGTGGCGATCCAAACGGAGATGGTTCTGGTGGTCCTGGTTATAAATTCAAAGACGAATTTCATCCCGATTTAAAACATTCTAAAGCAGGAATTTTATCAATGGCAAATGCTGGTCCAAGTACCAATGGTAGCCAATTTTTCATAACTCACAAAGAAACACCTTGGTTAGATAATTTACATACTGTTTTTGGTGAAGTCGTTGAAGGTATAGAAATCGTAAATGCAATTGAATCTGACGATTTAATTGAAAAAATCCAAATAATTAGAATTGGAAATAATGCAAAGAAATTTGATGCAGTAAAAATATTTAAAAATTACTATGCTTTAGTAGAAAAAGAAATTATTGAAGCTGAAGAAAAAGCAAAACAAATCATTGAAGAAAAAGCAAAAGAAATTACCATACTAAAAACATCCGGTACAAAAACAAAATCAGGTTTAATTTACAAAATCATTAAAAAAGGTAGTAATAATAAACCTTCAAACGGAACACAAGTTAACATAAACTATGCTGGATTTTTAGAAAATGGTCAGCTTTTTGACACAAGCTATGAAGATATTGCGAAATTATTTGGCAAATATAATATTCAAAGAGCACAGCAAGGCGGTTATACTCCAATTCCATCAACAATAGGTAATTTGCAATTTATACCCGGTTTTATTGAAGGAATTAACATGATGAATTTTGGAGACAAATTAATGCTATTTATTCCATCAGAATTAGGATATGGTCAAGAAGGTGCTGGTGATGTTATTCCTCCTAACGCAAATATTGTATTTGAAATTGAACTCTTAGAATTTAAACCATTAAATAACAAATAAAATGAAAAAAATTTCTAATTTATTAGTACTAATAATTAGCTACACCACACTCAGTATAGCACAAAATAAAACACAAGAAGGAATTTTTGCTGAATTTAATACATCAAAAGGAAAAATTGTTGCAACTTTAGAATACAAAAAAACACCTATTACAGTTGCTAACTTTATTTCGCTTGCAGAAGGCAAAAATCCAAAAGCAGATGCAAAATTTAAAGGAAAACCATTCTATAATGGATTAAAATTTCATAGAGTTATTGCTGACTTTATGATTCAAGGTGGTTGCCCAGAAGGTACAGGTACTGCTGGACCAGGATATAAATTTGAAGATGAAATTGTTGCTGATTTAAAGCATTCAGGTAAAGGAATTTTATCAATGGCTAATGCAGGACCAGCTACAAATGGAAGTCAATTTTTTATTACCCATAAAGCTACACCTTGGCTAGATGGCAAACATACTGTTTTTGGTCATGTAATAAGCGGCCAAGAAGTAGTTGACAAAGTTGCCCAAAATGACGTGATTACTTCTATAAAAATCATCAGAGTGGGCAAAGAAGCTAAAAAATTCAATGCTGAAAAAACTTTTGCTGATTACTTTGTAAAAAAAGAAGTTGAAGAAAAATTGGCTGCTGAAAAACAAAAAGAAGCAAAAGAAAAAGCTTTAAAAGAATTTGCTAATGCTGCCACAACTCCTAGCGGTTTAAAATATATCGTTTTACAAGAAGGAACAGGTAATAAACCAGTTGCAACTAGTAACGTTAAAGTACACTACACTGGAATGTTCTTAGACGGAAAAGTTTTTGATAGTAGTGTACAAAGAGGTGAAACAATTGATTTTGGTTTGAACCAAGTAATCAAAGGTTGGACAGAAGGCGTTCAATTAATGTCAGAAGGTTCAAAATATAAATTTTATATCCCTTCAAATTTAGCATACGGCGAAAGAGGCGCAGGTGGTGTTATACCTCCAAATACAGATTTAATTTTTGAAGTTGAATTAATTAAAATCAATCAATAATAAATAAGCCGCTAAAATAATTTAGCGGCTTATTTATTGCTATTAAAATTTCCAATCGAAATCATCTTCTTTTTCTTTGAAAACTGCACCAAGTTCAATCTTAACTATTTCATTATAATCTAGGTGAAAAAACAACCAGTTTTCTTCGTTAAAATAACTTAATATTCCTTCGGAAGTATCTGACTCAAAGTATTTAACTTTATTCTTCTCCAAAATTGGATATACTTCACTCCAATTTTTACCAATTAAAGAAGTGTTGAACAACTTCACCATTGAATTAGAAGTCGTCATATAACCTAATCTAAAGTCTTCTTCTTTGTAAAAAGTTAAACGTAACTTTCTTGAATTGTATATGAAAACAACATTTTCGTCTTCATCTTTGTAACTTGAATCAGGTTTACCCAAAATTTTAATTACATCATGCTCTTTCATTCCAAAAAGCAAATTGTCAATTCCATATTTTAATTTTATTTCCATTCTATATAATGCTAAAAAATCCCGACTTTCATCGGGATTTAAAAATTATGCTATTTTGAAACGTTTTCTATCGTTTTCATTCAAATAGATTTTACGTAAACGTAACGATTTTGGAGTTACTTCTACATACTCATCTTTTTGAATGTACTCTAATGCTTCTTCTAATGAGAATTTGATTGCAGGAATAATTCTTGCTTTATCATCATTTCCAGAAGAACGTACGTTTGTTAATTTTTTTGTTTTAGTTACATTCACCACCATATCATCTCCACGTGAATTTTCACCAATTACCTGACCTTCGTAGATATCTTCATTCGGGTCAACGAAGAATTTACCTCTGTCTTGTAATTTATCAATAGAATAAGGAATTGCTTTTCCGTTTTCCATAGAAATTAA
>NZ_DITB01000085.1 GCF_002422095.1 Flavobacterium sp. UBA6195 | reverse complement strand
CGATACTTCCTTGGAAACCTTGCGTAGTTCCAAAGCTCATATTATTGTTAAAACTACCCGAAACTGAAGGCAATTTATCTCTTTTAGAAATTTCTAGATTTTTAGCCTGAATATCTGCATTGTATTGATTGCTAATAACTTGTAAATTATTTTTAACAGCATAATCTACACATTCTTGTAAACTCCATTTCTTCTGAGAAAACCCTAAAGAAAATGCTGATAGCAATAAGAGTGAAAATATTTTTTTCATAGGATGAAAAGTTTCTTAATTAGACGGTGAATGGTGGTCTTTGTTACACTAATTAAGAGAAATAATTTGCTTTTCCCACATAGACTTATAAGCAGAATCCTTAGAAAGTAAATCTCTATGAGTACCTTCTTCCATAATTTTCCCTTCTTTCATCACCAAAATTTTATCAGAATTGGCAATAGTGCTTAATCTGTGAGCGATCACAATCATTGTTTTTCCTTGCGCTTTTAATTCATTTAAAGTTTTCTGAATAATTTGTTCTGCTTCAGTATCAAGAGAAGAAGTAGCTTCATCTAAAATTAATATTTCAGGATTTTTGTATAAAGCTCTTGCAATAGCAATTCTTTGTTTTTGTCCGCCAGAAAGTTGAGAGCCATTTTCGCCAAGATAGGTTTGAAAACCATTAGGCAATTTTTCTATAAATTCTAGAATTCCTAAATTTTTGGTAATATCTATAATTCTTTGAATATCAGGAATGTCTTCACCCAGAGCAATATTTTCAATAACATTACCAGAAAATAAATCAATTTGTTGAGGAACTACCGAAACTAAATTTCTCAAAGAATAATTTGAAATATAATTAATATCATAATCTCCAATCATTATTTTACCATTTTTTAATGGATAAAGATTTTGGATTAAAGAAGCCAATGTAGTTTTACCACTCCCACTTTCACCTACTATAGCGGTAGTTTTGCCTTTTTCTATTTCACAATTAAATCCTTCAAAAACATCAACTCTACTTCCATAGCTGAAAAACACATCTTTAAACTGTATATTTCCTATACTTTCTGCTGTAAGTTCAATCTTTTCTGTGGTTTCTTCCCTTTCTAAATCCATTATTTCAAAAAGTCTGTCGGCAGCAATCAGTGCATTTTGTATGGTTTTATTCATTCCAATCAATTGAGAAACCGGACCAGTGAAATAACCAATCAAGGCATAGAAAGAAAGCAATTCTCCTGGTGTAATTTCTCTATCAATTACATATCCTGCACCTGCCCAAAGTAAAACAATAGTAAAAATTCTAGATAAAAATTCAGAAGAATTTCCAGAGAACAAGGCATTAATTACAGACTTGTAAATCGTCTTTAATAAATTTGAAAATCGATTATCGGTTTTGTTATTCGCAAAGGTTTCTACGCCAAACTGTTTGATGGTTCTAACGGAATTAAGAGATTCTACCAAATGACTTTCCAATTCTGCACTTTCTTCCATCAGTTTTCTTTCTACTTTTTTGTTGAGTTTATTCGTGATAAAATAAACCAACAGATAAAAAGGAATAACCAAAGCCGTAATTAATGCCAGTTTCCAATAGTAAGTAAACATTAGAGCAAACGAAAACAAGACAATGAAAATGTTTACAAAAATCTGAATAGAAACATCATTAATAAAAGTTCTAATTTTTACGGCATCATTTACTCTGGAGATAATTTCGCCGACTTTCATCGTGTCGAAAAAACGCTGAGGAAGTTTTAATAAATGCTTGTAATAACCCAAGATCAAATGCTTATCCATTTTCTGTCCTGTTTGCAAAACCAAAACAGATTTCATATAGCCAATGAAAATTTGGAAAAGAAGAATCACAATCATTGCTACAGAGAGCAAATTAAGCAACCTTCTATTTCCGTCAATCAAAACATAATCGGTAATTTTCTGAATATAAATTGAAGTAGATAAACCTAAAACAGTATAAACTACTGCACCAATAATTGCCTGTAACAAAATACTTTTATGAGGCTGCACCAAGTTCCAAAATCTACTGTAAATACTTGTACTTTCGTCTTTTTGCTCAAAATATTCATTTGGCTCTAGTAGGATAAGAACACCTGTCCAAATTTTTGAAAATTCTTCTATGGTGTATTCTTCTATTTTTCCAAAAGCAGGATCCATCACATAGATTTTTTCTTTGGAAACTTTATAGATAACTACAAAATGATGCAATTGCTCTTTTACGATGACGTGCGCAATAGCAGGAAGCGGAATTTCTGGTAAAGCATCTGCACCTCCTTTTACACCTTTGGCATTAAAACCAAGTGCCTCTAAACCTTGCACCATTCCTAGAACGTTAGTTCCTCTTTTATCTGTATGGCAGATTTGTCGGATTTTTGCAATAGGAATTTTAAGTCCGTAGTGTGCAGAAACAGATGCGAGACAAGCAGCTCCGCAGTCTTTTATATCATGTTGTTTTATTTGGGTTTCTTTTTTCATATCAGTAATGTCACGAAGTGACAAAATCATTAGCATAGGGTAGCNNTTTCCTTTTTCATTAAAACATAGGGCTTTGCCCTATGCTATTGATTTCGGTGCTCCGCACCTTGTTTACTTTAAGTTAGGATTGAACCAATCATCTACTCTATCGAAGAGTAATTGCCAAAGCGTTCTATCCAACAAATAAAATCTTGCAGTAAGAGTCATTCCTTTTCCTATTTGACCTTTATAGCCATTTTTGAGTTGCAGATAATTTTTATCCATTACACAACGTACTTTAAAATAGGCTTCTCCAGTTTGTTGGTTTACAGTAATGTTTTGGTCAATATCAACTACTTTCCCTTCCAGAAGCCCCCATTGGTTATAATTATAAGCATCTATCTGAAACTTTACTTTTTGGTTTTTCTTAATAAAGCCAATGTCTTTAGGAGAAACCATACATTCTGCCACCATATTTTCTTCTGGAGAAATTTCTCCAATAGATTGTCCTTGTACAATAAAATTACCTTTTTGTACCCCAGAATAATTTACCAATCTCCCAGAAATAGGAGCCGTAATAATGTAATTTTTTTGTTCTTGATTGATACGAGTAATCTCTGAACCTAGAGAACGGAGTTGTCTTTCTGTATCCCGTTTTTGAGCTTGCCATTGTGCCAATTGTTGCTCTCTTATACTTGATATTTGTGTTTTTAGGTTTTGATAGTTGTAAAAGACTTTATCATAATCTGCTCTAGGTATTACACCTTGGTTATAGAGTAATAATGCTCTATCATAATCTTTTTTGGCAAGAGCTAACTGAGATTGTACTTGTGCTATCTTTTCTTGCATAGCAGATACTTCTCTTATGTATTGCCCTGTTTGCAAGCCTGTAAAATTGCCATTAGACACTTTTTGTAAGTCTGAAAGCTGTGCTTGGTAATCAGCACTTTGGTTGGCTTGTAGATTTTTTTGCGTATCTAGTTGCTCTGCGGTTACTATTAGGAGTGTATCTCCCTTTTTTATATTTTGGTTATTCTTTTCTAATTTTGTTTCTATTACTCTACCGCTTACTACTGCCGTAAGTTGTGTATTCTCTTGTACAGAACGGATGGCGCCTCTTGAGGAGGAAGAGATAGGAATAAAAATGATTGGTAAGGAAAAAATGGAAATTATAAAAAAAATAATTAATAGTAAATATATATTTTTCATATTAAATTGACTAAGGCATTTATAGTGTTAATTATAATATGTAATAATAGCCCCCAAAAAAAACCTTGTTTCAATCTTAAATTAGTAATAAAATAGCCCATAATTATCTGAGGGACTATAAATAGTATGTATAGATAAAAATACTTAAATTCAATATTTTCAAGATTAAATATATGGGATACTCCAAATAGAAAAATTGAAATCCAATAGATTAATAAATTATTTTTATTTAAAAAGATTTGTAAAAATTTGTAAAAATAGGTTATTGTTATAATTGTTATAACTGATAAAATAAAGAAAATAATAAAACTTTTGTAATCTAGAGTAAATTGGATAAATGTTTCATTAAACAAATAAAATTCAAAAAACAATATAGAAATAATTATGTGAATTTTTTTAAAACTTAGGTATAACCTATAAATAATTTCTTCAATTAGTGGACCAACAAAGACAAATAATATAAAAGGGATTTCATGAATTTTAAGTAGATTTTGAGTTAAATCGTCTAACGTCCTATCTGTTCCAAATAATAGATTTATAAGATTAATAATAAGTTTACTTAATCCATTACTAATTATAATAAAAATAAAGATTAAAAATAAAGAGTAGAATACATTATATAAATTCTCTTTAGTTGTGTTTTTTGGAAATTCTTTATTATTAATAAGGGAATATTTATACATTTTTATAGAAATTATGAATGTTTAGAAGAAATATAAGCTTTTTAAATATTAAAAACCGAAAAAAAAATCTTTATGAAATATAAAAAAAATAAGAGGTTGTCCGAATTTTCAGACAGCCTCATTAATTAATTCAGATTCGTATTTTTAATTAGGAGCTTTTCCGTATCTAATCAATAAATAACCAGCAACTACAGCAGCGCCAACTTCTCTTACAAAACCTCCAATAGACTCACCTATTTTATAAGCAGTACCATCGTGACCTCCATTAATTAAGATTAATTCTTCATGATTTAATGTAATAATATTTTTCATAATAATAAATTTATAGAATTTTTTTACCAAATAATCCGTTAACAAAGCCTCTTGCTGCGTCTACAGTATTATGTAAATCTTTTAGTAACCCTTGCGAATTGATTGCATTTTCGGTGTAAGGTAATTCTCCTCCGTTGATGCTTTTAAGCTCAACTAAATTCAAATTTTTTAAATTTTTCATTTTTTAATGATTTTTAAAATTAGTAAATATTTTTGTTTCACTAAAAACTTTTTGCGCATTAGTTTTTGTTGAGACAAAGAAGAAAAGAAAATTTCAGAAAAACAATTCATAAAATGAATAATTTATTATATTTGTGAATAAATTATGCTAATTATGAATGACATCATTGCAAAAAACATTAAAAAATATAGAGAATTAAAGGGCTTCAGCCAAGAATATATGGCACACCAGCTCAACGTTAATCAATCTACTTACGCCAAAATGGAGAATAGTTCTACTAAGATTACCATTGATAAACTTTTCTCGGTTGCCAAATTATTAGAAACTGATGTTTCAGAAATATTAGATTTAAAAAATCAGACAATTTTTAATCAAACAGATAATGAAACTGCTAATGCTTTTGGCAAAGTAGAACATTATTACCAAGAAAACAAAGAGGTTTACCAAGAACTTCTAAAAGCCAAAGATGAACAAATAGCCTTGCTTAAAGAAATGCTAGACAAAAAATAAAAGATGTACTTATACTAGACAACTACCCAAAATTCACTTTTTTTTCAAATTTATAACATACATAAGATTACTTTTCCTCTAGCAGAAGCAATTAAGCCTTCAGTAAGTTTAGATGAGGTACAATTCTAATAGATTAAAGAAAATATAAAAGTAGTTTTGGTTTAGCGGAATCAATTAAACCTTCAGTAAATTTAGATGAAGTATAATTCTAATAGATTAAAGAAAATATAAAAGTAGTTTTGGTTTAGCGGAATCAATTAAACCTTCAGTAAATTTAGATGAAGTTTAATTTTATTTTGATAAGCGAAAAACAAAAACAAAAATTAATTATCTTTATCCTAATAACTTAAAAAACATTAACCCAATGAAAATTACATTACAAAAACTAAGCACCAAAGACTTAGCAACATTAGCACAACGTATCATTAACTCTTCTAAAAACGGTAATTACACGGTAGTAGAAAATCATGAACTCCTTATTGCTTTAGAAGAAGAATATACGCTTTATGATAAAGTATATGCTAAATTGGCTTTTAGTGGCAAAGGACAAACTGTAGCAGAGGCAGACCGCACAAGAGACCACCTTTTCTCTGGGATGAAAAAATTCTTGAAAGGTTATGAAGGTCTCCCCTCTTTAGATAATTACCAAATTGCTATGGATGTGCTTTCTATTTTTAAAACATACGGTCTAGAACTAGATAAACTGAGCTACTCTTCCGAAACAGCTCAAATGAGAAAACTAATTGAGGAGCTAGATAAGCCAGAGATATTAAGCAAAATAACTGAATTAAATTTAATAACCATTTTTAACCAATTAAAAACTGCCCAAACAGACTTTGAAGCCATCTATTCCGAACAGGCAGAAGCCAATGCAGATCTTAGACAATTACCATCTGCTAGTGCAATAAGAAAAAACCTAGAGGTAGCTATTAAGAATTATTTAAGCTTGCTGACCGCTATGAAAAACGTAGAAAACTGGAAACTTATCTTTGCCGACATCAATGAAATTGTAAAAGCAGCTAAAAACAGTACACTTACGATTAAAGACAATAATGTTTAAAAAATTCAGTTAAAAGGTGAAAATTTAAAATTTTCACCTTTTCTTTACCCAAAAAACAAATACGCCATTAAAATAGAAGTAACAATTCCCACTAAATCTGCCAANNGTAAAATCCCAGAAAGTCTCGCAGGAAAAGAATCTACGCCAAAAACATTCATCGTGTCTACCATCATTCCTCTTGCTCCTGAACCAGAAAGTGGTTTGATTAAAGCCGTTGGTAAACCGTCAACAAATCGGGTGTCTAAATTGGCTATTTGTGCAAAATATTTCATTCCGTCTATAATCACATCAAAAACACCAGAAGTTCTCAAAAGAGAAATCGCAATCAACATTCCTACCAAATACGGAATAATCTTTACGCAGACATTGAAACCTTCTTTTGCACCGTCTATAAACGCATCGAAAACATTGATTTTTTTGTAAACGGCTCCTGCGATAATTGCAAAGAAAATCAACAAAATCATTCCATTGCTGATGAGTTTACTCACATCATCTAATTCTTCTTTGCTCAATCTTACTAAAAACCAAACCAACAAGGCAATAAGTGCCGAAATTCCACCTACGAAAGCCAAAAGTGTAGGCTGAAAAAGATTTATTTTTTGTTTGATAGAAACAATAATCATCGCAGCCATGGTTGCACAGAAAGTCGCAATTAAAGTCGGCAAGAAAATATCAGTTGGCGTTGCAGAATTCATGGAAGCTCTAATCGCAATAATAGAAACCGGAATCAGCGTTAATCCACTTGCATGAAGACACAGAAACATAATTTGTGCATTAGAAGCTCTGTCTTTATCTGGATTTAAGGTTTGTAAACTTTCCATAGCTTTTAAACCAAAAGGCGTTGCAGCATTATCCAATCCTAATAAATTCGCTGCGAAATTAAGCGTCATGTGACCGAAAGAAGGATGATTTTTAGGAATTTCGGGGAATAATTTCGAGAAAAATGGTTGAATCATTCTCGAAAGGAAATTGATACCACCTGCTTTTTCGGCGATGCTCATAA
>NZ_DITB01000111.1 GCF_002422095.1 Flavobacterium sp. UBA6195 | reverse complement strand
AAATCGCTGGATGTGTTATGTTTGCAATAACAAGTTTAGGATTCACACTAATTACTACCGTAAATGTTTTACCTGCACAACCATTAGCTCTAGGTGTTACCGTATAGGTAACAATTTGTACAATATTAGTAGGGTTCACTAAAGTACCGCTAATGCTAGTTTGATTGGTAGCACTTGTACCACCAGTGATTCCTCCTGTAACTATTGGTGCACTCCATGAATAGGTAGTTCCTGTCGGAATACTATTTAATGTAGAATTTGAAGGAGTGATGCTAAAAGACTCACCACTACAAATAGCCTCTGCAAAACTTTCAGTGATGCTAGGTTTCGGATTAACCGTAATCGTATAATTATAGGTACTCCCTGCACAAGTATTACCACCAGTAGTAGCTGCTACAGCAACATAAGTAATTGTAATAGGCGCGTTAGTACTGTTTACTAAGTTTTGAGCAGGTATTGTGTTCGTTCCTGAAGTAATAACCCCTGTAATTCCTGTAGGTTGAGTAGCAGTCCAAGAGAAAGTAGCTCCAGGAGTTGTACTGCTTAAATTTACCAAAGCAGAAGTTTCTCCCGAACAGATCGTTTGATTAGTAGGAGAGAAGGTAACCACAGGGCTAGGGTTTACGGTGATGGTAAACGTTTCTGCCACTCTGGAACATCCATTGGCTGTTGCGATAACAGATATAGTTGCTGTTATAGGAGCTGTTCCATTATTTGTTGGTGTAAACACAGGGATGTTTCCAGTTCCTGAAGCCGCAAGCCCGATACCGGTGTTAGAGTTTGTCCAAGTGTAGGTAGTTCCTGCTACCGCATTTGTAAATGTGATTTCCGTAGTACTAACTCCGTTACAATACGTTTGGTTGGTTAAATTTAAAGTAGTAGGAGTAGGATTAACTGTTATAGTAATAATAAAAGGTATTCCTGCACAAGCACCTGCCATTGGTGTTACGGTGTATTCTATAGTAGCAACTTCAGTTGTTGTATTGGTTAGTGTTTGACTAATTGTATTTACTCCTGTAGTTTGAGCTGAACCACCAGTAATAGCCCCAGCAGGAGTACTCACAGGTGTAGTCCATGTATATGTTGTACTATTTGGTACAATATTTCCACTGCCATTTGTAGGTGTTACTGTGAAAGCAGTTGCCGAACAGATCTCTTGTGTAGTAGCCTGAACAAGAGGTTTAGGATTTACCACTACAGTTATCGTAAAAGTACTTCCCACGCAATTACCTACATCACCCGAAGTTGGAGTTACGGTATATACAATAGTTTGAGCTGTGTTAGTTGTATTAGTAAGTGTTTGGCTGATAGTAGTGATTCCTGGAGTTGAAGAAGCACTTGCTCCAGTGATATTAGAGTTGTTACTAATAGTCCAAGTATAGGTGGTTCCAGTAGGAACAATATTTCCACTACCATTTGCAGGAGTTATAGTAAAGGCTGTTTCTGAACAAATCGCTGGATGTGTTACGTTTGCAATAACAGGTTTAGGATTCACACTAATTACTACCGTAAATGTGTTACCTGCACAACCATTAGCTCTAGGTGTTACCGTGTAGGTAGCAGTTTGTACAATATTAGTAGGGTTCACTAAAGTACCGCTAATGCTAGTTTGATTGTTAGCACTTGTACCACCAGTGATTCCTCCTGTAACTATTGGTGCACTCCATGAATAGGTAGTTCCTGTCGGAATACTATTTAATGTAGAATTTGAAGGAGTGATGCTAAAAGACTCACCACTACAAATAGCCTCTGCAAAACTTTCAGTGATGCTAGGTTTCGGATTAACCGTAATCGTATAATTATAAGTACTCCCTGCACAAGTACTGCCTCCTGTAGTAGCTGCTACAGCAACATATGTAATTGTAATAGGCGCGTTAGTACTGTTTACTAAGTTTTGAGCAGGTATTGTGTTCGTTCCTGAAGTAATAACCCCTGTAATTCCTGTAGGTTGAGTAGCAGTCCAAGAGAAAGTAGCTCCAGGAGTTGTACTGCTTAAATTTACCAAAGCAGAAGTTTCTCCCGAACAGATCGTTTGATTAGTAGGTGAGAAGTTCACTGCAGGACTAGGGTTTACAGTTATGGTAAACGTTTGTGATGGTCCTGAACAGCTTGGTGTTCCATTTGAAAATGATGGCGTAACTGTAATTGTAGCTGTGATAGGATTAGCTGTTGAATTGGTTACATTGAATGCATTAATGTTTCCAGTTCCTGAAGCAGGAAGTCCAATAGTTGTGTTGGAGTTGGTCCAATTATAGTTAGTTATCCCGCCAGTATTATTAGTTGTAAAATTAATCGCAGTTGTACTATTGTTAGAGCAAAGCGTTTGGTTTGGTATAGGATTAACTTGTCCTGATGGATTAACCGTAATGGTAAATGTTTTAGGAGTTCCAATACAATTTGTAGCTCCATTTGTAAAAGTTGGTGTAACCGTAATTGTAGCAACAATAGGTGTTGTACCTGTGTTTACAGCTGTAAATGAAGGTATGTTACCTGAGCCACTTAAAGGAATTAATCCAATATTGGTG
The DNA here is from genome assembly GCF_002422095.1 of Flavobacterium sp. UBA6195. Lineage (GTDB taxonomy): Bacteria > Bacteroidota > Bacteroidia > Flavobacteriales > Flavobacteriaceae > Flavobacterium. The sequence goes on along the minus strand of NZ_DITB01000111.1, from coordinate 25,992 downwards.
TCAAAAGACCAAGCATATGATGTAGTTCCAACAGTATTTGTCGTAGAGAAATTTACAGCATTAGTAGCAGTATTGTTACAAACTACTTGATTAGTTGGTTGATTTACTTGTCCTGATGGATTAACCGTAATGGTAAATGTTTTAGATGTACCATTACAAATTGAAGTACCATTATAAGTTGGAGTTACAGTAATAGTAGCTGTAATTGGAGTAGTACCTGTATTTATTGCTGTAAATGAAGGTAAATCACCAGTTCCAGTAAGTGGAGATAATCCTATATTTGTATTAATAGACCAAGCATATGATGTTGTTCCATTAGTATTTGTTGTACTAAAATTTACAGCATTAGTAGCAGTATTGTTACAAACTACTTGATTAGTTGGTTGATTTACTTGTCCTGATGGATTAACCGTAATGGTAAATGTTTTAGGAGTTCCAATACAATTTGTAGCTCCATTTGTAAAAGTTGGTGTAACCGTAATTGTAGCAACAATAGGTGTTGTGCTTGTATTTACAGCTGTAAACGAAGGTATATTTCCTGTCCCTGTTAAAGGTGTTAGACCTATATTGGTATCAAAAGACCAAGCATATGATGTAGTTCCGCCAGTATTTGTTGTACTAAAATTTACAGCAGTAGTAGCAGTATTGCTACAAACTACTTGATTGGTTGGTTGATTTACTTGTCCAGATGGATTTATAGTAATAGTAAATGTTTTTGGGCTACCAACACAAATTGCAGCACCATTTGTTAAAGTAGGAGTAACCGTAATTGTAGCTGTTAAAGGTGTTGTGCCTGTATTTACAGCTGTAAACGAAGGTATGTTTCCTGTACCAGTTAAAGGTGTTAGACCTATATTGGTATCAATAGACCAAGCATATGATGTAGTTCCGCCAGTATTTGTTGTAGTGAAATTTACAGCACTTGTACTTGTATTATTACAAACTATTTGATTAGAAGGCTGATTAACTTGCCCTGATGGATTAATAATAACGGTAGCACTTCCTGTCATACTCTGTGAGCAAGAAGGTGAAGTGCCATATTGGACACTTACTAAATTATAAACAAATGTTCCAACTGTATTGGTAGGAACTGAAACAGTAGCAGTTGCAGTTGAACTAGTAACAGTTAAATTAGAACCTCCATTAATATTATATGTAAAAATATATGGTGGATTAGTTGTATTAGGAGCGGGAGCGGAATTAGATGTAGCAGTAAAAGTTATTGTTGGAGAAGTTGCATTTTGACAGACTGAAATATCTCCAGAAATTGTTGCAGTTGGTAATGGTTTAATTGTAAATGTTCTCGAAGATGTTGTACTACCACATTCGTTTGTTACGGTTAAAGAAATCGTATAAGTTCCAGGTAAAGAATAAATTATCCCTGAAGGATTACTTGCGTTAATTGCACCAGCAGGAATAGTTGTAGCTCCAGGAAAATTCCATAAATAACTTAATGAACTTGAAGAGGGTGAACAAGAATTTACATTTGCTGTTGGGTTGATGGTTGTTGAACCACAATAATCAGGTATTGTGTTAATAGTAACTGTAGGAGGTTGTTTAACAATTATGTTTTGTACAGAAGAAGTTATAGCCCCACATGAGTTTGTCATTGTAACTGAAACATTGTATGTTCCAGGTGTTACAAAATTAAATGATGGATTAGCTGATGTAGCACTTGTGCCATTGGTAAAACTCCACGTAGGAGTTCCACTACCACAATAACCTGCAACATAATTTACATTCCATTGATAGGTTGGATTGCCTGGACAAATATTAGTTAAATTTGTAGTATTTGTAGATGTTACTGCTAAAGGAGAACAACCTTGAATGGTATTTAATGTGAATTGAGGTGATAATTGAGGTTCTATGCATATAGTGCCTTGTTTTGTAAAAACACCACAATAACCATAAGTAGTAAGAGTAATTGTATAAACTCCAGGTAAAGTATAAACATGACACGGAGGATTTGGTTTTCCAGATGATGTAATTGAATAAATTCCTGATCCATCTCCAAAATCCCATTCATATAAAGTACTTTCTACACAATTTTCGTTATATGCTGGAGTTGATAAGTTTGTAAAAGTCACACAAGTATTAACACATGCTTTATTAGGGTTTGTAAAATCAGGAGTTGGGGGTCTTAAAATTATTATTGGAGATATAGTTGACTGTGTAGTACCACATGAATTAGAAATTGTCAAAGTAGCTGTGGTACTTGTATTTGGACAACTTGTTATTTCATATTTGTGGGGAACAGGATAATTAGCAGATAGAGCAGGATTTGAAGAATTATAATAAGTTGAATTAATTAAATCGGATTGTAAAAGATTTAAAACAGGGGTATTATCTCCATAATTAATAGAATAAATTGTCCCAAGTGAATTAAGAGCCCAGTTTGATATTACAAAATTTAAATATGGGGTGGGAGCGCACAAATTTGTAGTACTACCTGGACTAACTAAACCTCCAGCTGGATTTGACTCATTTTTGATAGTGTAACTTTTACTTACAGAACATCCGTTATTACCAAAAGCAGTAATTGTCATGATAAAAGCGCCTAAAGTTGTGTAAGTATGCGTAAATGGAGTGGTAGTGAATGTTTGGGTTGCGCTTCCGTCTCCCCATTGAACACTATAGCTGGTTATACATGAAGAACTTGAGTGCAATCCGACACTAACATTATAATTTGCATTTGCACCAGCAGAATTACAATTATTAAATTGATTACTAAGATTAGATGGATTATAAGTACCAGCATTATTGTCCTTAAAAACAGCATCTGGTCTTTGTTTTATTGTAATAACTTTAGTAGAAGTGGTTGTACATCCGTTATTATCGATAACAGTTAACGAAACATTATAATTTACAGTACCACATCCAATAGAGTTATATGCGTGTGTTGGATTCTGTTGAGAGGAAGTACCTCCGTCTCCAAAATTCCAAGAATATGTATATGGACCATTTCCTGAAACTACTGAATTGAATTGTATGGCACTTCCTGAACATTGGTTATTTGCAAAAGTAAAATCTACTACAGGTAATGGATTTACAACTATAGTTACAATATTTGAAGTATTACTAATAGGTATATTAATTGGATTCGGATTTGAAGAATCAGTTGCATTAATAAGAGTATAGGTGTAAGTGCCAGGAATACTCGTATTTACATTTATTGTTACAGCATCGCTATTGTTTGGTGAAAATTGATTGCCTTGAACACCATTTAATGTATATGTATAATTAATTGGACTATTTGGCTGAGGAGAACCATTAGTTATACTGAAAGTAATTGTAGCAACTTGATTTAAACAGACAGATGAAAAGCTTGAGCTTATTTGAGCTTCAGGTCCTGGCGGAATATTATTTGCTATTATATTGTTAAATGAAGAAACAATCAATAATGCAAATAAAATCTTGTAAAATTTTCCCATAATGTAAGTATTAATTCATATATATATAACCTAACATCTAACATCTGTATGTTAGATTGCCTACTAAACAAACGAATAGAAATAAACATTTCTATTACCCAAAATTTAGGTGTCGGTAAAAATATGGTAAATTGGGGAAAATTCAATACGGCAATCCGTAAAGACATATTTTTTTCAAAGGAACTAAAAGTTTTCTGTATTCTAAAATTTTTGTTATTAAGAATTTATCAAATTTTGTTGTGTTTTTAGAATACATATTAATACATTTGATTACAAACTATTTTTTAAATGAAAATTAATCCTATGTACAAACGAATTCTATTCTCTTTCCTTTTATTTACCTCTTTCAATTCAATGGAAAGCGATGTTTATATTTGTTTTTCTAAAGGAGCTAAAAAATATCATTATAATAAATTTTGTAAAGGTTTGAATAATTGTAAGCACACTATAAAAAAAGTTTCACTATCTGAAGCTAAAGAATTGGGACTGTCACTTTGTGGTTGGGAGGATTAATAGTATGAGAAAATTACTTCTATTTTTTATATTTTTTACTTCTACTTTTTTTGCTCAAGTAAAGTTATTATCATGGAACGTTGAAAATTTAGGAAGTTCTAAATCACCTTCTGATTTATTATACATTGTTTCTATTCTAAAAAATTATGATGTTGTGGCATTGCAAGAAGTAGTTGCTGGAGATGGTGGAGCACAAGCAGTTGCTAAATTAGCGGATGAACTTAATAGAACAGGTTCAAAATGGGATTATGTGGTAAGTGACCCAACGAGTAGTAGTGCCTATAAAACCGAACGCTATGCTTTCTTATGGAAAACTAGTAAAGTTAAAAAAGTAGGAGAGGCTTGGTTGGAGAAAAAATATCAATTAGAAATTGACAGAGAACCTTACTATTGTACTTTTGATTTTAAGGGTAAACAGTTTACTATTGCGAATTTTCACGCTATAACCAAAAGTAAACAACCCGAAACTGAAATTAAATATTTTAAATTTCTACCCGAACAATATCCAAAATTGAATTTACTTTTTGTTGGTGATTTTAATTGTCCGCAATCACATACCGTATTTAATCCTTTGAAGAAAATGGGATATGATTGCGTATTTGTTAGCCAAAAAACTTCATTAAAAAAAGAATGTAGTAACGAAGAATGTTTGGCTTCTGAATTTGATAATATTTGGTACAATAGTTCGAAATTAACTGTTCGTAATCCTAAAGTAATTCATTTTTATGAAGCTTTTACAACACTAAAAGAAGCAAGAGAAATTTCAGATCATGTTCCTATTACAACAGAAATAGTAGTAAAATGAATCTCGACTTCGCTCGATTTGACAGGTAGTGGTGTTGTATGTTCGGTGAGTTTCAGGTAAAGTTTTGTATTTTGACTGATGTAGGTATTGGGAGTAGGTTTAATCTTTCGAGTTTTTTTGAATTTGCTAATTGAACTCTATTAGTTTTATAATCCTATTCAAAACAAAAAAGCCCTGCAATTGCAGAGCTTTAGTGACCTCGACAGGATTCAAACCTGTAACCTTCTGAGCCGTAATCAGATGCGCTATTCAGTTGCGCCACGAGGCCGATTTTGTGAGTGCAAATATAGATATAATTGTGTAACTTGCAAACCCTAATGTGAAAAAAAGTAAATAAAAATGAACTTACAAGACTATATTCGTGATATTCAAGATTTTCCAAAACCTGGGATTGGGTTTAAAGATATAACTCCGTTGTTACTTTCGCCTGAAGCGACGGCATTTTGTTTGGAAACATTGGTTAATTCGCTGCAAAATCAGAAAATTGATAAGGTAATAGGAGTAGAGAGTCGTGGTTTTTTCTTTGGAATTTTATTGGCTCAAAAATTAAATGCTGGGTTTATTCCGGTGCGTAAGCCTAAAAAATTGCCTTTTGATACCATTAGCGCTTCTTATGAATTGGAATATGGAACCGATACTTTAGAAATGCACGTGGATGCGATTCAACCAGGCGATAAGATTTTAATTCACGATGATGTTTTGGCCACAGGAGGCACGGCAAAAGCGGTTTGTGAATTGGTGGAACAATTAGGTGGCGAAATCGTGCAAATGAATTTCTTAATGGAGTTGTCGTTTTTAAATGGTAGAGCGAAATTAGGGGATAGGGAAATTTTTGCTGCTTTGAGGTATTGATTTTGAAACATATAAGTCCATAGTTCTCGGCTTATATAGCTTTCAGGTTATTTTCTTTTAAACTTCTAATTTCACCAGCGTCATTTCGAGTGTTTTGTATTTGTAAAGCCTAAGATTTACGAATACAAAATGTATCGAGAACTAATGAATGAAAATCGTTTCTACAGTTCTCGATACAATTTTAGATTTCAAAAACTAAGGTTTTTAAAATCTAAAATCACTCGAATTGACGGTGGGGTTGTTTCGTTTCTACAGTTCTCGATACAATTTTAGATTTCAAAAATTAGCATTTTTAAAATCTAAAATCACTCGAATTGACGGTGGGGTTATTTATAATACTTATTTCAAACTATTCACTGTAACCCAATAACGATATGCTATAATTGCTTTTTGCCACTTTTTTGCTTTGATGGGATCTAAACCTTGTTTGGTAAAACTGGGTAAAAGGGCTTTGTTGAGTTTGGCAAGTAGTTTATACATGGTTAAATTTTTGGCAAAGATATAAAAATAAAAAATCCCGAATGAATCGGGATTTTTTGGTTATTTGGTTTTTTTGATTTCAGTTTTTTTGATTTCAATTCGGTTTGGAGTACTATTTTTTCTTACGTTAACCGATTTAATTTCATTAGGTTGCATTTTGTCAACTTCTTCTTTTGTTACTTTTTCTCCGTTGATATAATATTCTGTTGATGCTTCTAGCTTTTTTTGATAGACTTCCATTTCTTTTTCAAAGACTTTCATTTTTTCTTCAAAAACTTTCATCTCTTCTTCAAATTGTTTCATATCAGGTTCTTTCAGCTTCATTTCTTTTTCAAAAGCTTCCATTTTCTTCTCGAATTCTTTCATTTTAGGCTCAAGGGCTTTCATCTTTTTTTCGTATTGTGCCATTGCCTTTTCATACTTAGCCATCGCTTTTTTGTTATCAAAGTTTGATGGTAAGTCTGGAACGTTTGGAAAATCTGGAGGTAGTGGAGGATCTATGAAATTTTCGTAAGGATGATTTGGAGGAGTTGGTGGCGTTGGAGGTTCTGGAAGATCTAATATTTCTTCTGTAACTATTTTTTTAACTTTAACTTCTGATCCAGCAATTTTTGAAAGTTTTTTATCTATAACATAGTCCGAATAATCAGGTTCAGCGGTAAATCCGATTTTTCCTTTTTCGGCACTAAAATAAATAGGTTCAATTGGTTCATCGCCATCTATTTCTTTTACCCCTTTATTGCCTTTACCATCGGTAAATTCAATTTTAATAGCAATAATCTCTCCGTTTTTATTGCGTTTTACGTTTGAAAACTTAAAATCAATTCCTTGGCTTTTTAATTGTGTTGCATCTGATTTCATTTCTTCATCAGTTGCCTTTTTATCCCAACTAAAACCAATGGCTTCAACTTTTACGGTATGAGCTTTTTCTGGATTTTCTTTTACTTGTGCAATGGTTTCAATTTGAAACAATAACATGAAACCGACTAACAATGGAAGAATGGTGGCATACTTCCAAACATTTCTTTTGTGTGATTGATTTGTGTGTAACATAACGATTCGTTTTTTGATTAATGATTGATAAAATTGATTGGTAATACTTAAGTCGTGTTGATGAGTCACTACTTTTAATAAGGTTCTTTGATATTCGTATTTGTTTTCGATTTGTTGAAAAGTTTCGCTATCGGCAATAAATTCAAGGTTTTGTAACATCGCTTTTCGGTAGAACCAAATGATTGGGTTTACCCAAAAGAAGGCACAAAATAGTTTTCCAAGTAATACATCTATTGAATGCTTTTGCTTTACATGAATGCTTTCGTGCGTTAAAATATGTTGGAATTCTTCTTCAGAAAATCGATTCGGATTAATTACAATGTAATGAAAGAACGAAAAAGGATTTTCTGTTGTGTCGGTTTGTACTATAGTGTATTGTGATTCTTTTTGTTTGGTATGTTTATTGATTTTACTAAAAAAGGAAACCAATTCAATTCCGATTTTTACCAAAATTAAAATCGAAATTATAACATATACTGATGTCAATATTAAAGACCAATCTATTGGATTTTCTTGTGCAGGAACTTCAATTGTGTTGTAGGTAATTGGAATCGCTTCTTCATAGGATTCAAGAATTGGTGTTGGTTCAACCCAAATGGTTTTGGTAAACGTGACTAAAGGTAATATCAAAGATAAAACCAAACCACTAATCAAATACCAACGATTGGAAACAAAAAAGGTTTCTTTGCGAAGAAATAGCACGTACATCAAATAAAATAAAATGATGAGTCCGTTTGCTTTTAGGAAATAAATCAGCAGATTTTCCATACTATTTCTTTTTTTCGATTAAGGCTAAAATCTCACGAAGTTCGGCTGCCGAAATCTTTTCTTCTTCAGCAAAAAAGGAAACTAAATTTTTGTACGAACTATTGAAATAGTTATCAATAGCGGTATTCATAAAGGTTTTTCGGTAATCTTCAATTTTTACGATAGGGAAGTACTGATGTGTTTTTCCGTAAGCATTGTACCCCACGTATCCTTTTTCTTCTAAGTTCCGAACAATAGTAGAAAGCGTGTTGTAATGCGGTTTATCGTCGGTAATTTCTTCCATGATATCTTTTACAAAAGCTTTTTTGAGCTTCCATAAAATGTGCATAATCTCTTCTTCTTTGTTGGTAAGTTTTTGCATGACGTATTGTTTTGATACATCAAAGGTAAACTATTTTTTTAGTTATACAACTATTTTTATAGTTATTTAACTAAATTTTTAGTTTTTCAAGTTTTGAGTTGGTTCTTTTTGGACTAAATTAATGGTCCAAACAAAAAGTAAAACTCCAATAGCACCAAGAGTTCCCATAAAGAACCAATTGGTTTGATAACCAAAACGGTCAATTATTTCCATTCCTGTTTTAGCACTTAAGATATGCGCTAAACTATAACTCATGGTAAAAATGGCCATATAACGCCCTTCGTGACCTTTAGGAGCGCGACTCATGGCAAAAGAATTGGAGAAGGGAAAAGCGAACATTTCGGCAAAGGTCATGAAAATCATCATGATGATTAAAATGCCAGCCCAATTATTCACTAACAACAAATAAATACTTATCGCCATAGCCAAACAGCCATAGGTAATGACTTTTAGTTTGTTGATGTTGTGTTTTTCAATGTAACTCACAATAGGCATTTCCAGGAAGAAAACCAAAACACCGTTTAAAGTAAGCAATAATCCTGTTTGAAATTCGCTTAAGTTGAATTGCTCTTTGTGATACAGTGGAATTGTCGTAAACAATTGAAAGAATAAAATTCCGGTGATTAAAGTACCTATTAAGAAAATCCAAAAGGGAATGTCTTTAAAAACCGAATGTGTAAGTACTTCTCCTGGATGTTCTTTGTCTGTGTATTTGGATTTTTTCTTTTCTTTTACTTTAATCCAAAAGATTAGAATAGCAAGAATACAAGTGGCACCATCTACCCAGAATAATCCTTTGTACCCCACACTCATGATTAGTAATCCTCCTAAAGCTGGACCGGCAGCAAAACCTAGATTAATGGCTAATCGCACTAAGGTTAGGGCTCGTGTTCTATTTTCGGGTTTAGCATAGGCACCTAAAGAAACAAACATGGCGGGTCTGAACATATCGGCAATTACCATAATAAAAAACATGGCAACAAGTAAGCCTTCAAAACTGGTTACAAATTGCAAGCCAAAGAAAGCGATTCCACTAGTAAGTAAACTAAAAATCATGATTTTATAAAATCCGATTTTATCTGATAATTTTCCTCCTAACCAAGAACCTAAAATTGAACCGCAACCAAAACTTACCATGATCCACCCAACTTGACTGTAAGAAAAATGCAAATCTTCTTTCAAGTATTTCGACAAGAAAGGAAGTACCATAGTGCCGGCACGATTGATGAATGTGATTAAGGTAAGGATCCAAATTTCGCGAGAAAATCCTCTGAAATTATCGATGTATTTGTTGAAGGCGTGTTTTAACATGGTATTATTTCTGTTGCAAAATTACGAAAGCTAGCACGATTAAAATGTTATAGAAATTATATATTTTTGTAAAAAATGATTTCTATTGCATCGCTACTAAATAAAAGGTAGTATATGGTAAAGAGTTGCGAAATGCATAACTCAAGTTCTCGATACATTTGGTATTTGTAAAACTTAGGCTTTACCAATACCAAACACTCGAAATGACGCAGTTGGAAAAACGTTTTTAAAATAACTAATTATACTTTAAGATTTAAAAATGAATCACATGTACAAACTTTTGATTTTCTTATTCTGTTCGGCTTTTGCGTTAGCTCAAAAAGACTTGGCTTCAGCTAAACAATTTCAATCCGAACTTAACAAAAGTTATGCGGATTCCTTGAAAAGTCCTTTAATGAAAGAAGATTTGAAAGCTTTTAAAGGGTTGGATTTTTTTCCATTGAATGACAAGTATATAGTGGAGGCTAAGTTTGTTAGAACCAAAAAGGAGAAAGCTTTTGGTATGAAAACTACAACTTCGAGAACACCATTGTATGTGAAATATGGCGAACTTCATTTTACCATCGACGGAAAAGCTTTAAAATTGAATGTTTATCGAAATATTGATTTGTCAAAAAAACCAGGTTATGAAGATTATTTGTTTCTTCCTTTTTCTGATTTGACTTGTGGGAAGGAGAGCTACATTGGTGGACGATATGTAGACATGAGAATGCAAAAAGGAAAAACATGGACCATCGATTTTAATAAAGCCTATAATCCGTATTGTGCTTATAATTATGAATATTCGTGTCCGATTGTGCCTTTAGAGAATGATTTGGATATTGAAATTAATGCTGGAGTAAAGAAATTCCATGACTAAATTCATCAATTTACATACGCACCAATTTTCAAATTTTTCGGATGTGATGGAAGTGGTAAATCAATATCCGTGGGAATTTGATGCTTCAGTTCCAAATTATTCTATTGGAATTCATCCTTGGTATATTGATGAAAATCGTTTAGAAACCGATTTGGAAATTATTAAAGAAAAGTTGCAATTATCAGATTGTTTAGCATTAGGAGAATGCGGATTAGATAAACGGATTGAAATCCCTTTAGATTTACAAATTTCAGTTTTTAAACAGCAATTAGAAATCGTAAAGCTAACGAATAAACCTGTCGTTTTACATTGTGTGGCGGCTTATGATGAAGTGATTGCCATCAAGAAAGAAATGAAAATTGAGAACCCAATGATTATTCATGGTTTTTCAAAAAACGAACAAGTGGCGCAATCTCTTCTCAAAAACGGATTTTATTTATCGTTTGGAAAATACTTACTTCGTAATCCAGATTTAGAAAAAGTGTTTATTTTTGCACCCGAAAATCAAATTTTATTAGAAACGGACACGATTGAAGAATCCATTTATCAAGTCTATGAAAAAGCGGCTGCGATAAAAGGAATTTCGGTAGAAGAGATGAAAGCGATTGTTTTTGCTAATTTTTCAAGGATTTTCAGTTAAACAATTAACCAATTTAACGATTCAACCTATATGGCAAAGTGGAAAGAAAGAGCAGTATTGCTATTTAAAGAAGAAGGTATTCAACGATTAGAAAACGCCAATGTTTTGGTGGTTGGATTAGGTGGAGTAGGGAGTTTTGCAGCCGAATTTTTAGCTCGAGCTGGTGTAGGAAAAATGACTATTGTAGATGGTGACGTAGTAGACATTACGAATATTAATCGTCAATTACCTGCTTTGCATAGTACGGTTGGACAACCCAAAGTAAAAATTGTTGGCGACCGATTGATGGATATTAATCCCGATTTAAAATTAACACGCATTGAAGAGTTTTTATCACCAGAGCGCGCTTTTGAATTGGTTACTCCTGAATTTGATTACGTTTTAGATTGTATCGATAGCTTAACACCAAAAATCAATTTGATAGTAGCTTGTAAACGCAAGAAAGTGAAAGTTATTAGTAATATGGGCGCAGGAGGTAAGTTTGAAGCTGAAAAAGTGCGTGTGAAAGACATCAGTAAAACCGATTATTGTCCGTTAGCGAAACAGGTGAGAAAACGTTTAAAATTAGAAGGAATTTCGAGTGGTGTAAAAGTAGTTTACTCCTTTGAAAGACCCGATTATGATAGCGTAAAAATGACAGACGGATCTAACTTTAAAAAGTCGTTTTATGGTACGAATAGCTGGATGCCCGCTTTGTTTGGTTTGCATGCTGCTGAAACAGTGGTAAAATATTTGATAGGAAAGAATAAATAAAACAAAACCCGATGAAAATCGGGTTTTATTTTTCAGTTTGTTTAGTTGATGTATTCGTCTCAGTTGTGTTTTCTAGGTTATCCTGAGTTGTTTCCGTTTTTGGTTTAGGTGTGAATGTTTTTTTCTTCACCGGTAAATATAATTCTGTAATCCATTTAGAAGGTTTACGTTCTTTAGGTAAACTTGTTTTGTATACTTCAATAAATTTTCCGTTAGTATCTTCGTTTAATTTGTTTTTTCGGGCATAATTTTTAGCTTTATTCCAAGCCTCTTTACGATGCGAATAATCACCAGTTAAAGTAGTTTTTACTGCTAAAAATTCATCGAAATGACCGCCAGAAATTTCACTTCCAGGTGTAGTAAGAATTTCTTCTTCAACGGGAACGCACATAGCAAAAATGATTTCTTTGTTATTGGGTTTGACACTTTCATATGTAATAAAAGGCAATCCTAAAATTTCGATATCATTTTTTTCTACAAAATATAACATGTTTTGCAACATTGCTTTAGACACTTTTTGAAAATCGGCTGCATTACAAGTATCAATTTGTTGGATATAGTTGGTCATGTGTTTTGTAACCAATCCATTAATTTTGATATTGTACGTTTTTAATTCTTTGACTAAGTAAGTATCTATATTTTCTAAACCTTCTTCTAACTTATTTCCAATTACATAATCCACACCACCTTTAAGAACACATAGTAGTTTTAGATTAAAATTTAATTTACCATTTAATTCCCAAGTAATCAAAACACCATTATTGGTTTTTTGAAATTGCATTAGGGATTCATTTTTGATTTCAGAAATAAATATGTTTTGTGTTAAACTATCGTTTGGAGTGATTTTTATATTTTTAAAATTCGCTTCATCTGATTTCCATGGAGACCAATCTTGATAGGAAGAGGAATCAGTTACAAAATTGAAAACTATATCTTTTTCAATTTTAATTTCTTTTGAACGTACAATTTTGTATTCCCCTTTTTGAGTTACCACAAAAACAAGGAAGGCAACGCATAAAAGGAGTAAAAGAAGTAATATGTATTTTAAAATTCTCATTGTAGCGCATTGCGTTTTATCAAAAGTAAGAAAATTAATCTTTCATCAAAACTTTTATTAAAAATAGTAATCCAATAAAGACTAAAAAGCCTAAAAATACCCAGTATGTTCCTTTGTAGAAGGGTTTCATTTGTTTTAAATCTTTTCGATACACAATAATCATTGTAGTTACAAAGACAATAACAAAGAAAATCGCAAAATAGATTTGGCCTGTTGAAAACATATTGAAAATTTTCACAAAAGTAATAATTTAATGGTATCAAATTTTCTAAATTTAGTGAAATTTATATGATAAGATATGCAAAAACAATTAAATGCAGTAAAGTTATTTCACGAAACCTATGGTTTAGGGGTGAGTGAAGAAATGAAAGCCGATTTAGGTGCTTTAAAAAACGAACTTCGTTTTAACCTGATGAAAGAAGAAAACGAAGAATATTTAGAAGCGGTTCAAAATAATGATATCGTTGAAATTGCAGATGCTTTAGGAGATATGCTGTATATTTTATGTGGTACGATTTTAGAGCATGGGTTGCAACATAAAATAGAAGCAGTCTTTGATGAAATTCAACGTTCCAATATGAGTAAATTAGGTGAAGATGGAAAACCTATTTACCGAGAGGATGGAAAAGTTATGAAAGGTCCAAATTACTTCAAGCCTAATTTTGAAGAGATTTTAAAATAAAAAAAAAGTTGCCTGAGGTTCTCGTAGGCAACTTTTTTACAATGGTTATTTTCTTAAATCTTAACCGTCCACCCAAAAGTGTCTTCGGCTAATTTATATTGAATGTTAGTTAGTTTTTCTTTAATTTCAAGTGCCATAGAATTTTCTAATTTAGGCAACTCATAATACTGGTCTTGGAAAGAAAATCCAACAATTGGATTGATTACGGCAGCTGTTCCAGCACCAAAAATTTCTTTTAATGAGCCGTTTTTAGCAGCTTCAACAATTTCGGCTACTAAAACGGAACGAACTTCTACGTTGATGTTTTCTCTTTTCGCTAATTCGATAACACTTTTACGAGTAACACCATCTAATATTCTTTCGCTTGTTGGAGCAGTATATAAAGTATCATTAATTCTAAAGAATACGTTCATTGTTCCTGCTTCTTCTAACTTAGTATGTGTAGCATCGTCAGTCCAAATAATTTGTTGGAAACCTTGTTCGTTGGCTAATTTTGTTGGGTAAAATTGTGCAGAATAGTTTCCTGCAGCTTTTGCGGCACCAATACCTCCGTTTGCGGCTCTACTGTAATGTTCAGCAATGATTACTTTTACTTCACCAGAATAATAAGAACGCGCTGGAGATAAAATAATCATGAAACGATATTGTTGAGATGGCGCTGCAATTACACCATGTCCGGTAGCAATCATAAAAGGACGAATATACAAGCTGTTTCCTTTTCCTTTTTTAACCCAATCTTTTTCGATTTCTAATAATCGGTGTAAACCTCCTAAAAATACATCTTCAGGAACTTCAGGCATTGCCATACGGGTTGCACTTTTATTAAAACGGTGAAAGTTTTCATCAGGTCTAAATAACCAAACATCATCTTGTTGATCTTTGTATGCTTTCATTCCTTCAAAAATAGCTTGTCCGTAGTGGAATACTTTTGCTGAAGGGTCCATCATAAAAGGGGCATAAGGTTCTATAACAGGTTTTTGCCATGCTCCATTAACATAATCGCATACTAACATGTGGTCTGTAAAAACATTACCAAAAGTTAGGTTTTCAAAATCTACTTCGTTGATTTTTGAATGAGGAGCCGAAATAATTTCAATTTCGTTTAAAGTTTTTAATTCCATTAGGGTCAAACTGTTATAAAATTAGTTTTGTATTATCAACAAAAAAAATGTTGATTTTTAGATATTGGTTGCAAATTTACTAAAAAAAAGAAGTTTTATTTTTACTTATTGAAAAATAATTATCAACAACAAAGAATGATTTCTTTTTGATAAATCATATTAACCTTAGTTAAACGAAACTTTTTTTGAAGTTCCGAAAATAGAAAAAATATCGTTATTTTTGTTGAAAATATTCACAAATAATATGAAAAATATAGTTACACTTTCACTTTTAACATTAGCGTTTGTTAGTTGTGAAAAAAAGCAAGAAGCTAAGCCAGAAGAAGTAAAAATTGCTTATGCTGTTTTTGGCGATTCTATTTCAACAGATGGTGCAATAACAAGTGCCGAGATGATGGATAAATTTAAAACTTTAAAAGAAGGTGATACTTTAGAAGTTAAATTTAAATCGGGTATCAACGAAGTTTGTCAGAAGAAAGGATGTTGGATGACATTAGATTTAGCGGATGACAAAGAAGCTTTTGTTAAATTTAAAGATTATGGTTTCTTCGTTCCAAAGAATGCACAAGACAAAGAAGTGATTGTAAATGGAAAAGCATTTGTAAGTATTGAAAGTGTTGATGTTTTAAAACATTATGCTAAAGACGCTGGAAAATCGCAAGCTGCAATTGACAGTATTGTAGCGCCAAAAGTGACGTATTCATTTATGGCTGATGGTGTTTTAATTGCTAAGTAATGAAAAAGTTATTTCTACTTTGCTTATTTGCTCTTTTATCTTTTTCATGTGATAAAAAAGCGGATGAAAAAGCAACGGATAAAGAAGCTTGTGAAACCGATTCAAAAGTTAATAATGATGGATTTGAAATGTACGAAATGTCAGAAATGGCAGCTTTGATGGAGCAAATGTATGTGGATAATCAGCGTTTAAAAGAGCGTATTATAAAAGGAGATACCATTGGTAAATTTCCACAACATTTTATTAAAATTCACAAAGCAGTGATGACCGATGAAACGGATAAAGATGCTTTTTTTGAGGAACAAGCAGCTAAATTTATCAAAGCTCAGGAATTGATTTATGAAGATCCGAAAAACGCCAAGGAACATTTTAATAACGGAATTGATGCTTGTATTCAATGCCATGAAGTAAAATGCGGTGGACCGATACCAAAAATTAAGAAGCTATATATTGAGTAATTGCTCCTAAAATAAAAAAGGTTTAAGAACTAGATTACGAATTCTTAAACCTTTTCTTTTTTGAATTTACTATGAAAAGAGAAATTATTATTACTGATGACGGTTCCACTACCATACGAATTCCAGATTGGAATGAGAACTATCATTCTACTCACGGGGCTATTCAGGAAGCGAAACATGTGTTTATTAAAAATGGATTGGATTTATTACAAAATCAAAAATCAATATCGCTATTAGAAATTGGTTTTGGTACAGGTTTGAATGCTTTTATTACTTTTTTGGAAACTTTAGATAAAGAGAAAGTCAATTATGTTGGAGTTGAAGCGTACCCAATTTCTAGTGAAGAAATTGCTCAAATGAATTATGTTACCGAATTAAAAGCTACTCAATATCAAGTTGTTTTTGATAAGATGCATTCTTGTGATTGGGAAAGCCAACAACACATTACTGAAAAATTTATTCTTACCAAGCGAAAACAATTTTTTCAAGATATTAACGATAAAGAGCAATATGATTTAATTTACTTTGATGCTTTCGGATTTCCATTGCAGCCAGAATTGTGGAGTGAAGTTATTTTTAAAAAAATGTTTGATGCACTTTTACCTAATGGGGTTTTAGTGACATATGCTTGTCGTTCTTCAATAAAGAATGCTATGCTAAGTGTTGGGTTTTCAATTGAAAAGCTACCAGGAGCTCCAGGGAAACGTGAGATGTTACGAGCGATAAAACGCATATAGTTTTTCTTGTTAATTAAGAATTTAATAAAAATTTAGCATTTTTTTAGTAAATAAATTATTTTTCAAACAGTTTTTTTTATTTATCTTTACAACATGTTCTTATCCCTAGTCTAACCAATTAAGTTAATAATTTATGTCTAGATCAATGTTTTCTTACACGAAATCGATTTTAGAGCGTGTGAGTTTTGATGCAAAATTATTTTGTAAAGAATTAGAAAAAGCTGTACAAGTATTACTTCCTTACGAGATAGATCAGTTAAGAGAATGGCTGTTACAGTTTACAAAAGAAAAGCCAGAATTAAGACAATGTTTAATTTATATTAATTAAAAAAAATCCCGAAAGTTCTTTCGGGATTTTTATTTTTATTTCGATTTTGGGCTTATGATTTCCACGTCACTAAAAGCAATTGCTCCTCTAACAACGCCTGAAATTGTATCTCGTAGTGCGTTGATAATATGAATTTTTAATTCGTTTTTTGGATAAATTAAACTTACTTCTCTTGCGGGTTTAGGATCTTTAAATGGTTTAAGTTTTGATTTGCTTTTTTCATTTAAATCTAGCGTATGTAAATAAGGTAGTAATGTAGTTCCTAAACCTTCATCTGCTAATTTAATAAGTGTTTCAAAGCTCCCGCTTTCAAGTTGGAAGTAGCCATCGGAAATAAATTTATTGTTTTTGCATAAATTTAAAATTCCATTTCTAAAGCAATGTCCATCTTGAAGCAATAAAATTTTATCTAAGTCTAAATCTGATATTTCAATTTCTTTCTTGTTGATTGTTGGATGATTAGAAGGTACATAAGCTACAAAAGGTTCATAATACAGCACAATTTCTTTTAAATTTTCTTCTTCGAGTGGTGTTGCAGCAATAGCGCAATCAAGATGACCGTTTTTTAATTTTTTAATAATTTCTTCTGTAGTTTGTTCTTCTATAATCAAATTTACTTTAGGATATTTTTTTATAAAATTATTTAAAAACATCGGAAGAAGTGTTGGCATAATGGTAGGAATTATCCCTACTTTAAATTCACCACCTATATATCCTTTTTGTTGATCTACGATATCTTTAATACGACCTGCCTCGTTAACAATATTTTTTGCTTGGTTTACGATTTTTTCACCAACTTCAGTAAGTAAAATAGGCTTTTTACTTCGGTCAAAAATTAAGATATCCAATTCATCTTCTAATTTTTGAATTTGCATACTCAAAGTGGGTTGCGTAACAAAACATTTTTCTGCAGCTAATGTGAAGTTTTTGTGTTCGGCAACTGCTAATACGTAGTAAAGTTGTGTAATTGTCATTATTGATAAATTTGATACAAATATAAAAACTATCAATTTAACTTATGAAAAAAAAGACTTAAAATTTTGTAAATTTGGTAAAATAAAATTTAAAATATGAAAATTAACAGTTTAGGATTACCCGTAACAGAATCTGAAGCATTAGTAAAAGATTTAAATGGCTTGTTATCTAATTTTCAAATTTATTATCAAAATTTAAGAGGATTGCATTGGAATATTCGAGGAAAGCGTTTTTTTGATTTGCATTTAAAATTTGAAGAGCTGTATAACGATAGTCAAATAAAAATTGATTTAATAGCTGAACGTGTTCTAACATTAGGTGGTGTTCCATTGCATACTTTTTCAGATTACATAGCTAATAGTAAGTTAAGGGTAGGTAAAGATATTTCTAATGATGAAGAAGCGATTCAATTAATATTAGAATCTATTAGTGTTCTTTTGCAATTAGAAAGACAAATTTTGATAAAAGCCGCTGAAATAAGTGATGAAGGAACCAATTCGATGATGAGTGATTTTATTGCAGAACAAGAAAAAACCAATTGGATGTTGAAAGCTTGGTTAAACGAAGAAATTTAATAAAAAAAGCACCTTTTAAAGGTGTTTTTTTTTATGATAAATTTTGATGAGTTTTCGGTTTGAAATAGTATATTCGCAAAATGAAATCATTGGTAAATGTATTTTTATTCATTTTTATAGCCTTTTTATCAACGCCAACTTTAGTTGGTTTAATAGATAAAAAGGCTGATACGTCTTGTTTTTATACAATGTGTGAAGAAGAAGAAAATCATATTCCTTTCAATGAAATTAAATCGGTACCTCTATTTAGTTATGCTCCTATCAGTTTTGTTCAATCTGATGTAATTGAATTAAATGTATTAGTAGAGCATGATTTGAGTTTTACTAATTTGGCGCATCAAATTTTTTCTCCACCTCCTAATATTTTATAATACTTTTTTTCATCGCACTTTTCATTTTGTTTGAGTGTAGTAATAACGTATTATAAAATTTTTTCATGAATAAACATTCTATTTTTTCCAATGTAAGAGGAGATCTTGCATCTGGTTTGGTTGTGTTTTTAGTAGCTTTACCCTTATGTTTGGGTATAGCTTTAGCGTCTGGAGCTCCTTTATTTTCAGGAATAGTTTCAGGTGTAATAGGTGGTGTAGTAGTAGGTATTTTAAGTAATTCGTCATTAAGTGTTACTGGTCCAGCTGCTGGATTAACGGCAATCGTATTGACTGCTATTACAGAATTAGGTGGGTTTGATATTTTTTTAGTAGCTGTTTTATTAGCTGGATTAATTCAGATTGCTTTGGGTTTTTTGAAAGCCGGTAGTTTTTCTAATTATTTTCCTACTAGTGTAATAGAAGGCATGTTAGCAGCTATAGGTATTATTATTATTTTAAAGCAAATTCCACATGCTTTTGGTCATGATATTGATAATGAAGGCGATTTTTTCTATCTAGAGAAATCAGGTCATTCTACATTTGACACGTTAATAGAATCCATAAATTATATTCACACAGGAGCTTTAATAATAGCATTATTGTCGATAGCAATATTGATTTTTTGGGAAAAAACTCCTGCTTTGCAAAAAATAAAAGTGATACCAGGAGCTTTAGTTGTAGTAGTAGTTAGTATTTTGTTGAATGAGTTTTTCATACAATCGGGTTCTAATCTAGCTATTGTGACTCAAAATCATTTAGTGAGTTTGCCTTCTTTTGGTGAAATTCAAAACGGTTTCGCCTTACCAAATTTTACTGAATTGACTAACGAAAAAGTTTGGATTGTTGCTGTAACTATTGCTGTAGTAGCTTCTATTGAAACTTTGTTGTGTATTGAAGCTACTGATAAACTAGATCCTTTTAAACGATTTACAGATACTAATAGAGAATTAAAAGCTCAAGGTATAGGTAATATTTTGAGTGGTTTATTAGGTGGATTACCGATGACTTCAGTTGTTGTTCGTTCATCTGCAAATATAAATTCTGGAGGGCGAACTAAATTAGCAACGATCTTTCATGGAGTGTTGTTATTTACGTTTGCACTTTCAATTCCATTTATTTTGAATAAGATTCCTTTAGCAGCATTGGCTGCAGTTTTATTGATGGTGGGGTATAAATTGGCAAAGCCTAGTGTGTTTGTTCATTTGTGGAAAAATGGTTATTCTCAGTTTATTCCTTTTATTATTACGGTAATAGCTGTTGTGCGTATTGATTTATTAAAAGGTGTAGGAATAGGTTTAGCAGTGAGCATCATCTTTATTTTATATCAAAATCTAAAGATTGCTTATTCGTTTAAGAAAGAATCTTTTCATGATGGTGATGTTATTACTATTAAATTAGCGCAAGAAGTGTCATTTTTAAATAAGGCAGCGATAAAAACCACATTAGGTCAAATTCCTTATGGTTCTAAATTAGTTATTGATGCATCTCATACAAAATATATTGATTTTGATGTAGTTGAATTGATCAAAGATTTTAGAAATGTAACAGTAAAGGATAAAGATATTACTTTAACTTTAATAGGATTTAAAGAGCAATATAATTTAGATATTACGGAGTTTCAACACGTAAAAATAAAAGATTCAAAAGAAGATAAAGAATAATATGAAAGCACATAATAAAGAAACACAAGCGCAGATGACGCCTCGTAAAGCATTACAATTTTTACAAGAAGGTAATAATCGTTTTATAAATAATTTGAAAGCTAATCGCAATTTATTAGAACAGGTTAATGAAACTAGAGATGGACAATGGCCTTTTGCAACCATTTTAAGTTGTATTGATAGTAGAACTTCAGCGGAGTTAATTTTTGACCAAGGGTTAGGAGATGTTTTTTCGGTAAGAATTGCAGGAAATATTGTTAATACTGATATTTTAGGGAGTATGGAATTCGCATGTAAAGTAGCTGGCTCCAAATTGATTGTTGTTTTAGGACATTCTAAATGTGGTGCTGTAAAAGGTGCTTGCGACCATGTAGAAATGGGTAATTTAACGGAATTATTATCTAAAATTCAACCAGCAGTTTACGAAGAAAAAGTAACTACTTCTGAAAGAAGTTCAAAGAATAGTGAGTTTGTTGAGAACGTGGCAGAAATCAATGTAAAAAGAAGTGTAAAAAATATCATTGAAAGAAGCTTTGTTTTGGAGCAAATGTTAGAAAATGGACAAATTGGAATTGTTGGAGCCATGCATGATATTGAAACAGGTGTTGTAACTTTTTACGATGATGTATTATATATTAAGGATGATATGAACCCTGAATTTACAGTAGCAGCATTGAGACACTAATTTGAAATCAAAATTTAAATGCTATCTATTTTCTATATTATTTAGAAATGATAGCTTTTTATTTTATATTTATACACTATTTATATGATAATGAGTGATTTTTATAAAAAGATATTGGATAATAATAAAAAATGGGTAGAAAGTAAACTAGCTCTAGACTCTAATTATTTCAAAAATTTAGCTGATGGTCAAAATCCACCATTATTGTGGATAGGTTGTTCTGATAGTCGCGTGCCAGCTAATGAGATTATTGGGGCAGAACCAGGCGAAGTTTTTGTTCACCGAAATATTGCCAATATGGTGGTACATTCTGATATGAATATGTTGAGTGTTTTGGATTATGCTGTAAATGCATTGAAAGTAAAACATGTAATTGTTTGTGGACATTATGGTTGTGGAGGAGTAAAAGCAGCGATGGGAAATAGTTCAATAGGAATCATCGACAATTGGATTCGTCATATTAAAGATGTCTATCGTTTTCACCAAAATGAGTTGGATGCCATTACAAATGAAAAGGAACGCTTTAATAAATTTGTTGAAATCAACGTAAAAGAACAAGTTATGGATTTAGCTAAAACATCCATTGTTCAAACCGCTTGGAAAAATGGACAAGAATTATCCTTACACGGTTGGGTTTATGGACTTAACGATGGTTATGTTACCGATTTAGGTGTAAATTTTAATTGTGATAAAGATTTAGATGATGTGTATCAGTTGAAGTTTTAATCCTCTAAATTTTCATTAAAAGCCGATGGCAATAACTGTGGAATAAATTTTATTAAAATAGGCAATAACAAGCCACCACCAGGAAGTAAAAAGATAGTCAACGATGGAACTGTTTTACAGATATCGAGCAACTGTTTTTTTACTTTCTTTTTTTCATCTTTGCTTAAATCTTTTGTGGTAGATTTGGCTAAAAGCTGCATCAATTCACCACTTTCCTTGATTTCTTTGGTTAATCGATCTTTGTTGCGAATGATAAGTTTGGTTACATTTTTATTGGCTTGGTCGTAAAAATGTTTTATTGGATTCGAATAATTAAAAAACGGAATTTCCGCCCTGTATTTTTCGATAAAATCATTTATTTCTTTTGTGCTTTTTTCAAGTAAACTAGCTTTTAATTCTAATTCCGAACTCAAAAGTTGTAAGAAATGCTCTTCATTAGGTTCCAATTTTTCATCACTCCAAAGTGCCATTTGTGCAATGTCTAATAAATATAAACGTTCTAATAAAGAAGTGTGTCGCATCAATTTTATTTCCGATAATTCAATGTTTTCAATAGTATTGAATTTGGTATAACGAATTGAATTTTCAAACAATTTCACCAATAATTCATCGTATTTTGATTTTCGCTCTTTAATTTTTAAAGCCAATGAAACAATTTTGATACAATCCGATTCTACATTTTTCAGATAATCTGACGGTAACGTTTCATTTTTTAAAAAATGTTCGAATGCCAAAACATCAATAAATAAAAGCGCATTGGTAATGATGTGCGAGAAATTCTTGCTAATCGTATTATTATTCGTTTGGATTCGGTCATCTATAATTTTTTCTAAGCGTGAACTGTGTGTCCCTTCTGGAAGTAATTTTTTGATGAAATTCAGGTTTTCAGGTTGAATGATTTTGTAAAATTGGTAAACCGAATTGATGAAATCCTCTTTCGTTCCGTTTGATTTTTCGATACGATATAACGAAAAAAGCGTATTCAAAAAACCAACTTTCGTCACTTCATCATACGACCATTTTGAGGTATTGATTTGGTTTTGAAGTTGGTAGCGTACCACATAACCATAAATAAAACCTGTAGTTCTACAATCTTCATAAAATGACAAAGTATTGCCTTGAAAATCAATGAAATTGTCATTGTTTTCAGCAAAGAATTTGTCAATCCAACCGTTTGCAGATGGGTTTATCATTTATAGTTTCTCTTTTAAATATTTTCCTGTAACTGAGTTTTTATTTTTAGCTACTTCTTCTGGCGTTCCGAACGCTACTAATTTTCCACCATTTTCACCACCTTCTGGACCAATATCTAAAATGTAATCAGCACATTTGATTAAATCTAAATTGTGTTCGATAACGATTATTGAATGTCCTTTTTCCAATAACGCATCAAACGAAGCTAATAATTTTTTGATATCGTGAAAATGCAAACCCGTTGTAGGTTCGTCAAAAACAAATAATGCTTTGTCTTTAATTGTACCTTTTACTAAGAACGAAGCCAATTTAATACGTTGCGCCTCGCCACCAGAAAGGGTAGAAGAGGATTGTCCTAATTGCACATAACCCAAACCAACGTCTTGTAAAGGTTGTAATTTCTGGGTGATTTTAGTTTGTTTTTGTTCGGTAAAGAAATTCAACGCTTCATCAATGGTCATTTTTAAAATATCATCAATGTTTTTGTTTTCGAAAGTAACTTCTAACACTTCTTTTTTGAAACGTTTTCCGTTACAAGCTTCACATTCCAAATGAACATCCGCCATAAATTGCATTTCGATGGTTACTTCGCCATCGCCTTTACACACTTCACATCTTCCGCCATCAACGTTGAAAGAGAAATGTTTGGCTTGATAATTTCGAAGTTTAGAAACGTTTTGTTTCGCAAATAAATCTCGAATATCATCGTAAGCTTTAATATAAGTAACTGGATTCGAACGCGAACTTCTTCCAATCGGATTTTGGTCTACGTATTCTATATGTTTGATATGAGAGAAACTTCCTTGTAATTCAGTAAATTGACCTGCTTTTTCACCAACACCTTCTAATTTCTTTTGAATGGCTGGAAACAGAATCTTTTTAACTAATGTACTTTTTCCACTTCCTGAAACACCTGTAATCACTGTTAAACATTCTAATGGGAAAGTAAAATTTTCATTCTTCAAGTTATTTTCTCTCGCGCCAATAACTTCGATGTGATTTTTGAATTTTCTTCTGGTTTTTGGAACCGAAATTTCTTCTTTTCCATTCAGATATTTAGCGGTTAATGAATCGGCTTTAAGGATTTCATCATACGTTCCTTGAGCGACTAATTCACCGCCATGAGTTCCTGCTTCTGGACCAATATCGATAATCATATCGGCAGCTTTCATGATGTCTTCGTCGTGTTCTACTACAATTACGGTATTGCCTAAATCACGTAAATCTTTCAATACTTCGATTAATCTTTCGGTGTCTTTTGGATGTAATCCGATGCTTGGTTCGTCTAAAATGTACATCGAACCGACCAAACTACTTCCTAACGAAGTGGCTAAGTTAATTCGTTGCGATTCACCACCAGAAAGCGAATTAGAGTTGCGATTTAAAGTCAAATAACTTAATCCAACGTTGAATAAAAAGTCTAGACGATTGTTGATTTCGATTAATAAACGTTTGGCAACTTTAGCATCGTATTCGTTTAATTCTAATTTTTTGAAGAATTCGATTAAGTTTATAATTGGTAAATCTACTAAATCGGAAATCGTTTTTCCGCCAACTTTGATGAAATTGGCTTCATATCGTAAACGTTTTCCTTTACAAGTAGTACATTTTGTTTTTCCGCGATATCTCGAAAGCAAAACACGGTTTTGAATTTTATAGTTTTTCTCTTCTAATTCGGCAAAGAAATCATGTAATCCAGTGAAATAGGAATTTCCATCCCAAATCAGTTGTTTTTGTTCGTCTGAAAGTTCGAAAAACGGTTTGTGAATTGGGAAATCGAATTTATAAGCATTGTTTACCAATTGGTCGCGATACCAACCCATACTCTCGCCACGCCAAGGGAAAACAGCATTTTCATAAATGGATAAAGCGGTATTGGGAATTACTAAATCCTCATCAATTCCGATAACACTTCCGTAGCCTTCACATGTTGGACAAGCTCCGTAAGGATTGTTGAAACTGAACAAGTGAATATTTGGTTCTAAAAACGTAATCCCATCCAATTCAAAATTAGAACTGAATTCTAAACGTTTTTTTGAATCAACTTCTTGCAAATAGCAAATACCTTTTCCTTCGTAAAAAGCGGTTTGCACGGCATCGGCTAATCGATTATAGAATTCTTCTTCGTCTTTAACGACAATTCGGTCAACAATAAGGAGAATGTCTTTGTTATCTAATTGGTGTTGGTCTATGGTATCCAAACGAACCATTTCGTTATCTACTAAAATACGTGCAAAACCTTGTTGTAACAGTACTTTTAGCTTGTCTTCTAATACTCTTCCTTCTTCTAAATGAATTGGAGCAAGCAGCAACCATTTACTATCAATTGGAAATGTTTTGATGTCATTAATCACATCAGAAACTGTATCTTTTTTGACTTCTTTACCAGAAATAGGTGAGTAAGTTTTTCCAATTCGGGCAAAAAGAAGCTTTAAATAATCATAAATTTCGGTAGAAGTTCCAACGGTGGAACGCGCGTTGCTGGTATTTACTTTTTGTTCAATAGCAATTGCGGGAGCAATTCCTTTGATGTATTCTACTTTAGGTTTGTCTAATCTTCCTAAAAACTGACGTGCATATGATGATAAACTTTCAACATATCTGCGTTGTCCTTCAGCATACAAGGTGTCAAAAGCCAAACTTGACTTACCAGAACCGGAAAGTCCAGTAATAACTACTAATTTATTTCTAGGTATAGCAACATCTAAATTTTTAAGGTTATGCAATTGCGCCCCTTTAATTAGAATGTTTTTTTTAGGTTCTAAGGTAGAAAAATCAGGTTGTGTCATTGTTGATTTTAAAATGATTTGCAAAGATAATTATTTATGAAAGTACAATTAACAAAATTTAAAAATTGATT
>NZ_DITB01000104.1 GCF_002422095.1 Flavobacterium sp. UBA6195 | reverse complement strand
GGTCAATATCACTGGAATTTGCACTATATAATCATCTATATTATTTACACCGCGAATCGATAAATACCTATTTGTGAATCTCCTAGATTTTGATATTTCAGCACCATTAAAAAATGGGTATCCATTATTCTTTTCTAAGTAAATATGTTTAAACATTGGAGGAGCAAAAACAGACTCAGCAAAGAAACTAAGTTGTCGATAACCTTTTTTTAAAACCTTTTTTTCATATTCATAAATTTCAGGGCGATTATTTCTAACTAACCAACTATCAGTCAATTTACTTTTGCTTATTTTAAATACTTTATCCCCTTTTAGGTCTTCATATTCTCTAAATATTTTTTTTGCATTATCTAATAACTCATTTGCTTCTACACGTAAATTGGAAGCATCAATTATTAAACTATTTATTCTCTTTTGTTTATCAATCGGTAAAACTGGTATGGGTAAATTTTCTAAGTGATGAGGTTCAATATGCTGTATTACACCACCGTATCCTGATTGTGTCAGTAATCCATATCCAAATTTTGAAGCCAAATAAGCATACATAAAACCACTTAAAACATTCTTATTATTTGGAATAATTCGAATCAAATCATCAGTACCAATTACATCTTCAAAATTTGAATTAGTATATACAGTATTTCCTAATGTTCCAGATCTTGAGACTAAAATCCATCCTCTTTTTAAAAATAAATTTGATGTTTTTGTGTACTTTTTAGAAATAAATTTTCCACTTCTGATATCTGATTTCATCATATCAGAAGCTGTCATGAAAGGATAACCAAATTCTATATTAGAAACATAACATCGTTTAAAAA
The DNA here is from genome assembly GCF_002422095.1 of Flavobacterium sp. UBA6195. GTDB lineage: Bacteria > Bacteroidota > Bacteroidia > Flavobacteriales > Flavobacteriaceae > Flavobacterium. Next base: position 9,200 of record NZ_DITB01000104.1, on the reverse strand, counting down.
TATTTCCTTTAAAAATATCCTCAATTTCTGATGATAGTTTTGATACTTTATATGGAGATTTTTTTAATTTTAATTTTGTTACTGGACCATCACTTAAGTGATAAGAAGCATCGAGTCTTAAATCACTTTCAGAAAACCAACTATTTTTTATATTTAATAACTTCATAAAATTTAAGAATTACAAAATTTATGGTATGCTTCTGTTATGATAGGTAAATCATCATCCAATTGTTTAACTTTCTCTTTTCTACTTTTCACTTCACTTGTTCCGTCTTTTCTTGTCAACAAATATTCAGTTAGAGTTTCAAAAAGCAATTCTGCACCATCATCATCTCTAAGGTAAATAGGGTTACCTCTTCTATCTTTTCCAAGTTTTTCAGCTATAGCCATAAAAACTTCATAATCTTCATCACTTTCCTGCGCCAACTGTCTCGATAACTCAGTTTTCTTTTCTAAAAACAATAAAGAGGCTTGTACACCAACCTGAGGTAAAAAGGCTTCAACAGCCAAATCCACAGAGGCTAATATTTTAAATTTATTAAGAATCCATTCCCTAACCTTTAGCATATTTGGATTTCCTAAAATACCATCAGGCAATACAATAGCCATTTTTCCGCCAGGTTTCAAAAAGTCATAACACGCCTCTATAAATAATACCTCAGGAGCATCACTAAATTTGGAAAGCTCATAACGTTCCGCTACTTCTTTTTCAACTTTAACTTTGGCACCAAAAGGAGGATTCGTAAAGATCATATCAAAGGTACCTCGAGCGTCTTTATAATAGCGGTCTTCGATATCACCCATAACATCTAGACTTCGACTAATAGCTTTTTCAATTTTAACAATCTCTTCTGGATGATCCCATTTTGGATAAGCAAGGGAGTTAACATGAAAAACATTGGCATGCCCATCACCAGCCATGACCATATTCATTCGCGCAGCCTTTTTCAAATCTGGGTCAAAATCAAAACCAAAAATGCTGTTTTCAGCATATTCTTTTACACGTTCATTTACCTCAAGTGAATTATATTTAGCCATCAATAAAGGACCTTCTAAATTTGGAAACAACTCTTGGGTAATTTGTTTTCTAACATGGTCCAACACCATTACAATAAATCCTCCCGAACCACAAGCTGGGTCCAAAACACGATGTTTCTCAGTTGGATTCAACATTTCAACCATCGCTTTTACAATATTTCTAGGAGTAAAAAACTGTCCCGCTTCTTGTTTCAAAGTATTACTTACAATAGTCTCATAAGCCATACCTTTCACATCAATAGATGCATCCAAAAAAGAATATTTAGCTAACTCACCCGCAATAAAAGCAACTCCTTTGTCAGTTAATTCAATGCCTTCATTTCCAGTAAAAACCTCCGAAAACATGGAATTTTCTTTTAACTTTTGGAAAATTGCTTTAATTCTATCAGCAACTGCTTTTCTTCCTGCTTCTGTATTTTGCTCTTTTACTCCAACCCAAAATTCTCTTCGATAACTAACATCCGTTTCAATAAATCTTCGCTTTTCATCATAGAGTTTACAAAAGATTAGGTTTAGCAATTGCCAAAAAGCATCTTTTTTTCTTCCCTCATTTCCATAAATATAATCATGAGCTCTTTTAAATACCTTGATTAACGAGTCATTAGCTGGTTTTCTACTGTAAGAACGATCTGCTCTGTCAATATCGGCCAAAGTTTCTCCTTCACCTGGAAAATCAGATAAGTCGGTAAACTCAAAATCATAACCAATTTCATCTTCTTCCTTTTGTAAAAAATGATAACTAGATCCGTTAGCCCACAATCCAAAATGACAACTTTCAATAGCTGCCATAGCATTTTCAAGAGTAGCTGTTAATCCTTTTTTAGAGTCAGTTTCTTTTACTTTATCATCCTGAACTACACAAATTCGAATGATATTATCTTGTATATGAGTTGTCCCTTTTTCAAAAACAACTAATTCTACTTTCTGTTTTTTTGCTTTTCCTGTATCTGGATCAATAAACTCAATTTTAAAATCACGTTCCATATCATCCAAATCAAAACCATATTCTTCGTTAAGCATACGAACAACCGATTGAAGATTCACTTCGGCACTGGTAGCTTTCTTAGCTTCAGAAGTCAATAAACATAATACTTGATTATCGTCTAATATTATTTCTTCTTGGGTAGCAGTTTCGTTATTCATTATTTATTTTTTGTATAAGTTGTTCAATTTCTTTTCGTTGGTCTCTTCTTGCTGCATAGCGTAGAAGCTTATTTTTATTTACATTGTATTTTTCAAAAGCATTTTTAAAAATTTCTTCAATTGTATATCCTAAGGGCTTTAAATAATTTTCAGAGAGCAACCAAGCATTTACTAAAACACCTTCTAGGGTAGGCACAATATAATCACCATTAAGTTGCAATGGGGTTTCCGAAATTAAAGGATATAATAAAATCACATCATTTTGTGGAAGAATATAGCGTTGAATAATTTCATGATTCGGCTCTAAATAAACTGGCTTACTCAACGACTGCATTTGATCAAACAAATCGTTTAGTTCATCTTTCTGAATAGATAAAAAAGTAGTACGCTTTTCATTCTCTCGTTCAATAATTAAATCAAGCATTTCAGTGTCCCAAACAACTAATTCAGAAGAAATAAATGATTTTGTTTTATTGTATACTCGCTTAGATTTTAAACTGACTTCAGGATTAAATTCTGGTTTAAAATCAAAAGTATACACTCCTCTTCCTGTCTGATAAATTAAATTTTCAGCTTTTAATTGATTGATTTTCCATGGAATAGTTTTATTTGATAATTCTGGAAACAAGGAAGAGAGAAACAAAACCAATTCCTTTGAAGTGATAATGGTTTGTGTTGAAAACTGTTTTTTTATAGCTATTACTAATTCGTTGTTTCTCATAAAAAGAGTAAGAAATATCAAATATAATCAAATCTTTTTAATTTCAAAACTTTGGCAAATATATTTTTAAAATGCCAATATTTTGATTATTATTGTACTCTAATAAAATACTCGTTTAGTAAGAATCAATTTATAAATTAACAATGAGCGATTTAAGTATTGAAATAAGAAAACATCCAATAAAGCAATCTGCGGATATAACTAAATTGGGTAGTAATGACTTAAAAAATCCAAATTCCACAATTTTTAAAAACCTTAATGATTATTCTCTAAACAAGAATAACATTTATTTTGATAAAATAATAGATTCTTTAAAATCATTTCCTGCATTTGCAAACTTAGCAGCGAGCCTTAATCAACCTGGTCATAAATTTGAAGTCGTATTCCCAAAAGGGATTTTAGAAAAAATCAAATCAGGCGAATTATCTTTTGTAAAAAGCACTAAAGCCTCTGATGAATTAGTAGCGTTTGTAAGAGATAATAAGACTAATTCAATAGCAGCTCAATTGCGAATTAAAGATGTATCTGAAGCGGCTGATATTGAAAAATGGAATAATATATCTACATCACTCCAAAATATTGCAGTAATGCAACAATTGTCAGGGATAACAAAAATGCTAGAACGTTTTGAAGAACAACTAACATTGATAGTTCAAGAGTTCAATAATGATAGAATTGGTAAAATACAATCTGGATATAGTGATTATTTAATAGCACTACAAACTAACGATTATGATACTAAAAAAAACATATTAACAAATGCATTAAGCAAACTAACAGAAGGGAGGTCCCAATTAATTGAAAGCTTAAAAACCAAGGTAAATCTGATTTCAAATAAACCTACTGGCTTTTGGCCTTCTTTTTTTGGAAGCTTAACATCCTGGAAATACAAAGAAGCTAACGAAGGCATTGGAAATGACATTGCAACTAATATGTTCTATATTCAAAGGGCTACCCAAGTAATTATGGCTGTAAAACAGGAATTAGGTGAGCCAAGCGGTATGATTCAATCATTAGCAGATTATAGAGATGTCATTAATTTTTTAAAAAAACCAAAAACTATTGAATGTCTGTCCGAATGGCATACAAATATAAACTGGGGTGTAGCAATGACTTCAATTCAATCAAAAATCAATCAAATACCAGAATTTCAAAAAATCAAAAACTCAGATTATATCATAAAATTAAATCAATAAAAACTATGTTCAAAGGAAGTAAATCACAAAACGGTGCAGATGCCGGTAAAGTTGTTCAAGCTGTTATAGCAACTGCAATAACAATTGTATCAGCAATTTTTGTAAAAAAGAAAATTAATTCTAAAAAAAATAAATAGAAATAATTCCATAATAGAAATAAATTTACAAACATGTCATTTAATCAAGAATTCACAATACATCCTGTAGGACAAGGCTTATTTTATAGTGGTAAAATAACACATAATAACCAAGTTAAATTCCGAATGGTTTTTGACTGTGGTAGCATTACAGCTGGTGCTGGTCAAGAAGAAGTTGAGTTGTATCGGGATGCAGATTTTTTGGGCAAAAAAGTTTTGGATTTATTGGTTATATCTCATTTTGACCAAGATCATGTTAATCATATTGGCAGATTATTAGCTGATGGAATTAAAGTTAAAAAGCTAGCAATGCCTTTTATTTCTTTTTCAGAAAGACTTTTCCTTGTTGCAAAATTCATTGATTTAAATGACGGTTTTAATCCAGATGATGATTTCTTTATAAGATTTGTAATCGACCCATTAGGAGCAATGAATGAAAATCTTGATGGAGATTCAGAAATTTTTCTAATTGAAAATGGACCAGATGAACCAATTCCTTTAACTAAAAATGGTTCATTTGAATCACAAGAATCAGGACCAAACAATAACAATGAAGAGAGATTTGACTTTTCTTTTGACAATAAAGAACCATTTACAGAACACTATTTAACATCCAAATCTGAATTAAAAATATTTAAAATTAAGGATTCCGAAAAAGGAAGTATAATATCTGCCAACTACATCAAGCTAATGGAGTTTTTATTTTACAGAAGGACTGTTGGTAAGGATGAAGAAAAATTCTATGACAAAGTAAAAGAATTATTTTTTGAGAAATTTTCAATTGATTCCAACATTGATGAAGTTAATCATTTGGATGAAATTATATCCGAGGTAAAGAAAATAGATTCCGGAACAAAGATTAAAGATATATTTAAAGAAGCTAAAGAAGTAGATGGGTTTGAAAAATTTAAAGGTATAGACATTGTTGATTTAAACACTACTGCACTATCTCTTTTACACAAAAACCTTGATGGAATTTTTCTTTTTGTTGGTTGTCCTGTAGATACCTTTAGACGTCATTACTACGATATGTTGAATCATTTTGTAATAAATGGAATAACTCATATACAAAAATTTATTTCTTCTGACGGTTCAAGAGTAGAAACACAAAACTTTCATAACACATATCCGTTTCCATATTATTATGATAATAATCCCACAAATAATTTTATTTATCCAAATGTACTTCTAACCTCAGATTCATTTTTGCTTACTCAGACTCAAGTAAATGAGTTTATGAATCATTACAGAAATCATTGGAATGATTATTGGCTATTCCAAATTCCGCATCATGGTTCCGAAAAAAACAGTAATGGTATATTACATTCCGTAATTCCAAAAAAGGTTACAAATTTTATAAATTATGGAATTGGCAATAGGGATGATCACCCTTCTTCAAGTGTTATCAATTCTTTGGTTGCTACAGGTAATTCAGTTAAATTAATTTCAATAAATCAATTTTCAGGTATTCGTTTTAATCTAAATATTGGTTAAATTTAATTTTAGGTCATTAACTAAATCAGCTTTCAAAATGAAAATTCAATACTGCTCCGATTTACACCTTGAATTCCCAGAAAACAAAAAGTTTATATTGGAAAACCATATTGTTCCTGTAGGGGATATTCTTATTTTGGCAGGTGATATTGTACCATTTGCACTAATGGATTTACATGAAGACTTCTTCGATTATGTATCAAAGAATTTTAAGTTCACCTTCTGGATTCCAGGAAACCATGAATACTATTACTATGAACGTACGGATAAATTTGGAACTGTAGATATCAAAATTCGTGACAATGTTTTTTTGGTCAATAACACGGTCAAAGAAATTGAAAATGTAAAACTGATAGCCACTACCCTATGGTCTGCAATCCCTCCCGACAAACAATGGCTAATTCAAAACGCATTATCAGATTTTAAAGTAATCAAACCTAATAAATCTGCTTTTCTAACGGACGATTACAATCAGTTACATGAAGAAAGCATAACCTTTTTAAAAAAAGAACTCAAACAAGAATCTGATAAACAGGTAATTGTAGTATCACATCATGTCCCTACTTTTTTTAACTATCCACCAAAATATAGCGATAGTAAAATTAATACTGCTTTTGCTTCTGAACAAGCTGCCTTGATAGAAAACAGTAAAATAGATCATTGGATTTTTGGGCACCATCATTATAATAGGGCTGATTTTTCAATTGGAAAAACAATGATGCATACAAATCAGTTGGGTTATGTTAAATACGGTGAGAATCAAGGATATTCAGATTGTAAACACATAACAGTTTAAATAATTTTTACATATTTAATTGATATTTAGTATAATAAACCTATATTTGCACAATAAACCAATTAGGTTTATTGTCATAAAACAGATTTATTATGCGTAATGTAGAAGATTATTTCAAGCAAATATTGGGCATTGAACTCAAATGCAAACAAGTAGCAAAAGAAAGCTTAAATAAGCTTCCTTATGTGTACACCAATAAATACAACTTTTACGAAACCAATTATTTTGAAGACAAATACCTTTTAATGAAGGTAAATAAGGAAGATGTTTATGAAGCCACGCAACTACGAAAACAGGTTATAGCAATCCAACAAGCACTGGATAAAAAAATTATTGTCGTATTAGATGATATTTCTGCAGTCACAAGAAAAAGACTCATAGAACAAAGAATTAATTTCATAGTTCCTGGAAAACAGATGTACCTAGCAGAAATGTATGTAGATATCCGAGAGTTCAAAAAAGCAAAAAGTTTTGATAAATCGTTCAGCCTGCTACCTTCAGCACAGTTAATTTTATTATATCACATACTCCACAAAGACGACAATATTAGCAATTACAGTTTCAAAGAATTAGCGGAAAAAACCGGATATTCTCAAATGGCCATTACAAAAGCAATAAATAACCTTAAAAACTTATTATTAGCCAATGTAATGGGAACAAAAGAAAAACGAATAGAATTAGAAAAAGATATACCAAAATTATGGAAAGAGATAGAGTCCAAATTGGTAAATCCAGTGCTTAAAACGGTTTATGTAGATGGAAAGCCAGAAGGTCTTTACAAATGCAATGTAACAGCATTGGAAGAATACAGCAATATGAATCCAGGAAACAAAGAACATTATGCTATAGAGAAAAATCAGTTTTACGAATTAGAGAAAAACAATAAATTATTGAATCTCAACGAAGAAAACGGTTTTTATGCGTTAGAAGTATGGAAATACAATCCAAAACTACTTGCTGATGGCATTTCTAAAAAAGATAATGTAGATCCATTATCATTGTACTTAAGCTTAAAAGATAAATTTACAGACGAAAGAATAGACATGGCATTAGACCAAATAATAGAAAAATATATATGGTAAGAGGTTTAGAAATTTTTAAGGAGCACTTCAAAGAATATAGCAACAATTATGTAATTATTGGAGGAACAGCCTGTGATATAATAATCAACAGAGAAGGCTTAACACCAAGAGCAACAAAAGACATTGACATCATTTTAGTCATAGAAGCTTTAAGCCCTGAATTTGTAAAACACTTCTGGGAATTTATAAAAACAGGTAATTATGAAGTTAAAGAAAAAAGTGAAGAGGATAGAAAATACTATCGTTTTTTAAAACCTGAAAATGACAATTATCCTTTTCAAATAGAATTATTTTCAAGAATTCCCGACTTGTTAGATTTAAAAGAAGAAGCTCATTTAACACCTATTCCAGTAGATACAGAAATTTCCAGCTTATCGGCAATTTTAATGAATGACGACTATTACAATTACACAACCCAAAACAGTCAGTTGGAAATGGGAGTGCATTTAGCTAATACAGAAGCTTTAATTGCATTAAAAGCAAAAGCTTTTCTAGATTATAAAACAAGAAAAGAAAACGGAGAAAAAATTGACGACAGACAATTACGTAAGCATAAACTAGATGTGTTCCGTTTAATGTTATTCCTAACACCTGAAGATAATTTTACACCTCCTGACAACATTAAAAAAGACATTATTGATTTCGCTGAAACAGTTAAAACAGACCTCCCAGACAAACAAATATTTAAAGAAATGGGTGCTGGTAATGTAAATGTTGAAGAATTATACCAAATGTTGAGAAAAGCTTTTAATTTATAGGAATGTGATATTCATTCCTTACATCTTTATAAATTTAATGAAAAGGTATTAAAAGCAACCCATACCCTACTCTATATTGCTAATGCATAATCTGAGTAATTGTTTAACTACAATAATAATTAGAAGCGAATGGCTTGGGCATTCTTGGTTTCCATATACCCGCTGTCCGCTAAACACGGTATCACTCCCATCGGGTCTAAAAAGTAAGCAAATGGCTTTCTTGTTTTCTTTGTTTTAAATAGGAACGCTTCGCTAAGTTATTTGCGCCCACCCAGTCCAACGCTCCCCACCGCACAAGTGGTATTTTGTGTGTTTTTAGCACTTGTTTTCCCCAAAGTAAGTCAATAAAAAAAGGCTCCCTGTTTTCCCAACCCCTCGCGCACAGTCCGCCTTTTTTTATCCACTTACACCCAATCCAAAAAACAAACGCTAAAAACACACAAAAACCACTCCCAAGCTATTATTACATAATAAAACTTATAATTCATTCCCAACACCCCACGCAGTCCCCCTGAAAGTTATAAGGGTTATTAACTCATATCCGTTACTTTGTTTGCCATAATCCATATTTCTTGTATGAATGTATGGGCTAACAACATGAAAAAAAGTAACTGTTTTTAATGGCTAATTTACCCTAAAATTTAGGTGTTCAATTTGGACTAGAATTGAGTATTTAATTAGACTGTTTTTATCAAATCTTATTTTTCAAAAATATAATTTAAGTTCATGTTTTTTTGATTTTAACATAAAAAATAAAATACCTATTTGTAGGTATTTTATTTTTTTAATCTATTTTTTTAATTTGTATTTTAAAATCATTAATGTCCGATAAAAA
>NZ_DITB01000033.1 GCF_002422095.1 Flavobacterium sp. UBA6195 | reverse complement strand
TTGATTATGATGTAGTTTTAACTCCGGTTTCCGTTTCAGGACTACCAGGATTGCATTCCTATGCTTTTGCGCAACACAACGGAAAATGGCTTATTATTGGCGGAAGAAAAGATGGTGTTCATGCACGTCAGCCTTTTAACGCTTTTCCAGGAGCTCAGAATAATACTGATATGTATGTGGTTGATATTGCTACCCAACAATCTTGGTCAGCTTCCGTGAATTCGCTTCCGACTGGAATTAAAGAGCAATTGCAATCGACCAACATGAACTTTTATCAAGATGGTGATGCATTGTATATTGTAGGAGGATATGCTTATTCAACAACAGCAGCCGATCATAAAACTTTCAATAATTTGACTTCGGTTGATGTGCCTAATTTGGTAAATGCAATTGTTGCTGGAACTCCAATTACATCCTATTTCAAGCAAATTTCCAATGATGTTTTTGCGATTACGGGAGGACAATTGGGTAAAATTGGAAATACATTTTATTTGGTGGGCGGACATCGTTTTGATGGTCGATACAATCCGATGAACAATCCAACGTTTACACAAACCTATTCAAATGCCATCCGAAAATTTACGATTGATAACTCGGGAAGTTCTTTGAGTTATGCCAATTATGAAGAAATTGTGGATGCGGTTCATTTACACCGTCGCGATTATAATTTGTTGCCTCAAATATTTCCTAATGGAGAATTAGGTTACACGATTTCGTCAGGCGTATTTCAAATTGCGGTGGAATTACCGTTTTTATATCCAGTTGATATTAAAGCAGGAGGTTATTTTCCACAGACGCAATTCAATCAATATTTGAGTAATTATCACAGCGGAAAAGCATGTTTGTATGATGCTACCAATAACAGAATGCATAATTTGTTTTTTGGAGGGATGAGTCAGTATTTCTATCAAGCTGGAAATTTAATTCAAGATAACACGGTTCCTTTTGTAAAAACAATTAGTAGAACTACTCGAACCGCAACAGGTGATTTGTATGAATACCAATTGCCAGTGGAAATGCCAAATTTAAAAGGAGCTGGAGCTGAATTTATTCCGAATAAAATGCTGCCTCATTATTCAAATGAAGTAATTCAATTGTCGAATATTACAGCAGAAGAATTCGTTATCGGGCATTTATTTGGAGGAATTCAAAGTACTTCACCTTCGGCATTTACAGATAATCAAACTGGATTGACTTCTGCTGATCCAACGGTTTATGAAGTAAAATTGGTAAAAAACACACCATTAAATGTACAACAAATCGATGGTAAAAATCCTTTTTCAGTTGTAGTTTCACCAAATCCTACAACTTCAGATACCATTCGAGTAGAATTTACGATGCCTTATGAAACTTCAGTAAATTACATGATTTCTACATTAGATGGAAAAGTTGTTGAAGAAGGTGATGTCGAAGGAATTCGTGCAGGAAAAAGCGGCATGAATTTTGATATTTCTTCAGCAAATACTGAATTTGTGATTATTACTTTTGTATTCGATGATAAGTTTTATGTATCTGAAAAAGTAATAAAAAAGCAATAACTGTTAAAATAATAAAAAATTAAGAGTACTATTTACAAAATTATATATATTTGTCATAGTGCAATTCACACAGAAAAAGATTAAATAACAATTTAAAAATAAATACAATGAAAAAATTAGTTTCTATCATGGCTGTTGCCGCTTTTATGTTATCAATGAATGTTAACGCTCAAGAGCCAAAACAAAAAGCTAAAAAAGAGAAAGCAAAAACTGAAAAATCTTGCTCAACTGAAGATAAAAAATCTTGTGGTACTGAAGCAAAATCAGGTGGATGTTGTTCATCTAAAAAAGCTGCTACTAAAAAAGCTGAATAATTTTATTCAAAATAAATTCAAAACGCCTCGATTTTTCGGGGCGTTTTTTTTATGTAACAAATGTTGCTGTAGCACAAATACATAACAACTAATTTTGATTTATTAAACTAATCAAAATGTCAAAAATAGTTGTTTTAGGAGCAGGAATTTCGGGACATACCGCAGCCGCTCATTTAAGAAGAAAGCTATCCAAAGAGCACGAAGTGTTAGTAGTTTCGCCAAATAGAAATTATCAATGGGTGCCTTCCAATATTTGGGTAGGAATTGGAAGAATGAAATCTAAAGAAGTAATTTTTCCTTTAGAGCCATTATACAAAAGAAAGGGAATTGGGTACAAACAAGCCAAAGCCATTTCATTTCATCCAGAAGGCGATAGTTCAGAAGCAAAACCCTATATTTTAGTAGAGGGTGTTTTTGGCGATAACTTAGGTAAACAAGAAAAAGTAACTTACGATTATTTAATTAATGCGACAGGTCCAAAGCTTGCTTTTGATATGACCGAAGGTTTACAACCTGCAACTAATAAAGTATATTCGGTTTGTACCTATGATCATGCTGAACATGCATCGGAGGCACTTCACAAACTAATAGACCAACTAAAAAAGTCGGATAAAAAAGCTAAAATTTTAATTGGAACGGGTCATGCAAAAGCGACTTGTCAAGGTGCTGCATTTGAATATATTTTGAATGTAGAAAAAGAATTGCAAAAGTTTGGCGTTCGTGATAAAGCTGAAATTACATGGATTTCGAATGAATACGAATTAGGTGATTTTGGAATGGACGGTATGTTGATGGAATACAACGGTTTCAATATGAAATCTAAAGATATGGTGGAAATGATTTTTGAAGATCGTGACATCAAATGGATTTTAGGGGCAGGAGTTACTAAAGTGGAAGATGGATTAGTACATTATGAAAATTTAGAAGGCGAATATAAAACAGAAACCTTCGATTTTGGTATGCTAATTCCCGCTTTTTCAGGACATGGTTTTCAAGCGTATGACAAAGACGGACAAAATATTACCGAAAAATTATTCAGAGGTTTTATGGTAGTGGATGCCGATTATACACCAAGACCTTATGAAGAATGGACGGTTCAAGATTGGCCAGAAACCTATCAAAATCCGAGTTATCCAACTATTTTTGCACCCGGAATTGCTTTCGCACCACCTCATACCATTTCAAAACCACGAAAAAGTAAAAACGGAACCGAAATTTTTCCATCGCCACCAAGAACTGGAATGCCTTCTGGAATTACAGCAAAATTAGTGGCAGATAACATTATTGATTCCATTAAATCAGGAAAAGAATCCTTGCATCATAAAGGCTCTATGGGAAATATGGGAGCTGCTTGTATCGCATCAGCGGGTTACGGACTAACACAAGGAAGCGGTGTAAGTATTACAACCTATCCAATTGTTCCCGATTATATAAAATATCCAAATACAGGTGGTAGAGATATCAAAAAAACTTTTGGAGATATTGGTTTAGCGGGTCACTGGGTGAAATTAGCATTACACTACGCTTTTCTTTACAAAGCAAAAATGAAACCTTTTTGGTGGTTAATTCCTGAATAAATTTTAAAATTATGACACAAAGAATATCAAACGCACAGCGTTCCAAAATGCAAAATCCTTTGATACAATTTTTTAAATTCTTTTATTTAAATATTAGAATATTAAAAATAGTTGCGGGTGGACATGGAGGAACAAGAAAGTAACATCATCTACTATTGTTGATGATTGTTTTAGTTTTATTGGTTAGTAAGAGCGTCTTTTATGGACGCTCTTTCTTTTTGTAACATTTGTAACAGGTCTTTGTAACTCTTGTTACCGACTACCTTTTTTTACCAATGTACATTTGTAACATAAAATAAGAATAAAACTATACTATGAAGAAAGTCAACTTATTAATTGTATTAGGGGTAGTATCTGCAACAACGTTTGCCCAAGATACTTTGACGATTTCAAAAAATGATTTAATTCAGAAAGTCACTGAAAATAATTTACAAATTAAAGTGGCAGAAAAATCATTTCAGTCTGCAAAGGCAGATTATCGTCAATCGAATGCACTTTTTTTACCGAATATTAATGTTTCGCATACTGGAATAGTTACTACTAATCCTTTAATGGCGTTTGGGTCGAAATTAAATCAAGAAATTTTAACGGCTTCTGACTTTAATCCAGCATTGTTAAATGATCCTGATAAAACACAAAATTTTGCAACTAAAATCGAGGTGCAACAACCTCTAATTAATTTAGATGGTTTGTATGGAAGACAAGCTGCAAGAGCTAAAATGGATGCTTTTCAATTGCAGACAGAACGTACTAAAGAATATTTGGAACTAGAAGTTTCAAAAGCGTATATGCAATTGCAATTGGCGTATAAAGCAGTAAAAGTTTTAGAGAAAGCAAATACAACTGCACAAGGCAATTTAAAATTGGTAGAAAATTATTTCAAAAACGGAATGCTACAAAAAACTGATTTGTTAAACGTGCAAGTTCGTGTGAATGAGATTACGAATCAATTGCAATATGCCAAATCAAATGTGCAAAATGCATCCGATTATTTAGCGTTTTTATTAAACGAAGATATGGCTGGAAAAACGTATAAACCTGCCGAAGTATTAGATAATACAATTGCTATCGAAAGTATGAATACTACACTTTCCGATTCTAGAAAAGATATTCAAGCGATGCAAAAATCGGCAGAAGCGTATCAAAAAATGTTTCAATCGTCTAAATTCGGTTTCTTACCAAGATTAAATGCTTTTGGAAGTTATGAATTGTATGACCAACATGTGTTTCAAACTTCAGCTAAAGGGTATTTAGTTGGAGCACAGTTATCATGGAATGTTTTTGATGGCTATAAAAACATCGGAAAAACTCAAAAAGCAAAAGCTGATTTTGAAAAAGCAACGGTTGAAACTGAACAATACAAAAAGCAAAGTCAGTTAGAATTAAGTAAAACGAATCGTCAATTACTTGATGCAGAAAACAAAGTGAATTTATCACAATTGGCTTTTGAACAATCGCAAGAAGCTTTTAGAATTCGTCAAAATAGATTCACACAAGGATTAGAAAAAACAACCGATTTATTAATGGCTGAAACGCAAATGGCACAAAAAGAATTAGAACATTTGCAAGCCGTTTTCGAATATAACTTTACCAAACAATACTTACAATTTTTAACGAAATAAATCTCAAGAACAAGTTCAATTACAAGTTCAAAATCAAAACTAAATAACATGAAAAAGATACTTACAATACTAACCATTTCATCACTAATCTTAACATCTTGTGGGGGTGATAAAAAAGAAAATGTAGCCGATTTACCTGCAATTCCAGTAAAAGTGGCTGGAAATTCTGGAAACGCTAATAGTCCATACATAACGGCAAGTGGAAAAATCGAATCGGAAAATAGTGCGAACCTAAGCACAAGAATGATGGGATATGTAACCAAAGTGAATGTAAAAGTGGGACAAAATGTTTTGGCTGGACAACTTTTGGTAAGCATCAATAACACAGATTTGCAAGCTAAAAAAGCACAAGTTGATGCTTCTATCACGCAAGCTACAGCAGGGTACAACAATGCGAAAAAAGATTATGATCGTTTTGTGAATTTATTTGCGCAACAATCGGCTTCGCAAAAAGAATTAGACGATATGACCGCTCGCTACGAAATGGCAAAAGCAGGATTAGAAGCGGCAAAACAAATGCGTAATGAAGTGATGGCGCAGTTTTCTTATTCGAATATCACAGCTCCATTTTCAGGAACGGTAACGAATACTTTCGTAAAAGAAGGTGATATGGCAAACCCAGGAATGCCATTAGTAAGTATTGAAGGCGCTTCAAGATTACAAGTAACCGCAATGGTTTCAGAAAGTGATATTTCGAATGTAAAAAACGGAATGCCAGTAAAAATCAATGTAAAATCATTAAACAAAGAAGTTGCAGGAAAAGTTTCTGAAGTGAGTTTATCCGCAAAAAATACAGGAGGACAATATTTGGTAAAAGTAACTTTGGACAAAATGGATAAAGAAATCTTATCTGGAATGTTTGTAAACGTTCAATTTCCAACGGATAAAAAAGTAGCAACAGCTGTAAAATCAACAGTAGTTATGGTTCCAGAAACTGCTATAGTAAAACAAGGTCAATTGACAGGAATTTACACTATCGGAAGTGGCAATGTAGCTATTCTAAGATGGTTACGAATCGGAAAAACTTTTGGTAATCAAGTAGAAGTATTATCAGGATTAGCAGCAGACGAGCAATATATCGTTTCAGCTGAAGGTAAATTATTCAACGGAGCTAAGGTTAGTGTTCAGTAATCAGTAGTTAGTGTTCAGTAAGGGTTTTTAGTAGATAACTTGAAACCTGAAACTTTAAACTTTTAAACAAAAAATAACATGCAAGAAGGTATATCAGGTAAAATAGCCAATTTCTTTATCAACTCTAAACTAACCATTTTATTGATGGTGGCGTTGATGATTATTGGTACATATAGTTCGTTCTTAATTCCAAGGGAAGAAGAACCGCAAATTAACGTTCCTATGGCCGATGTTATGGTCATGTATCCTGGCGCAAGTCCGTCTGAGATAGAAAATAGAGTGGTGAAACCATTAGAAAAAATCATTGGAAACATCAAAGGAGTAGAGCACATTCACAGTATGGCTTTCAATGGCTATTCTATGATGGTGGTGCAATTTTATGTAGGCGAAAACAGTGAAGATTCGTATGTAAAATTATACGACGAATTGATGAAAAACCGCACCATGTTTCCAGAAGGTGTCATGCAACCCATCGTAAAAACACGTTCGATTGATGATGTTCCGATGTTGGGATTAACGCTTTGGAGTGAAAAATATGATGATTTCCAATTGCGTCAAATCGCAGAAGAAGTTACTTCAGAAGTTGAAAAAGTAAAAGATGTTGCGATTACGAAAGAAATTGGTGGGAGAACACGTGAGCTAAAAGTAGTTTTAGATAAAGATAAAATGGCTGAAAATGGTGTAGATGCGTTGAGCATTATGCAAATGATTCAAGCCAATAACGGAAGCTCGCAATCAGGAAGTTTTGTACAAAATGATACCGAGTATTTAGTTACAACAGGTAAATTTTTAGCCACTTCAGAAGATGTAGAAAACTTGGTAGTAGGAGTGAATAACAACATGCCAGTTTACTTAAAACAAGTCGCTACAATTCAAGATGGACCTCAAACACCAAAGAACTATGTGTCTTTTGGGTACGGAAAAGCGAATGAGAAATTCTCAAAATTCAATTCGGAATATCCTGCTGTCACTATTTCGGTTGCAAAAGTAAAAGGTGCTGATGCAATGCAGATTTCAGAGAAAATCATTACTAAAGTTGAAAGTTTAAAGAAAAATTTAATTCCCGAAGATGTACATGTAGAAATTACTCGTAATTACGGAGAAACGGCTTCGCACAAAGTAGGAGAGTTGTTGTTGCACTTAGGTGTTGCCATTATTGCCGTTACAGTTTTAGTAATGCTAGCGATGGGTTGGAGAGGTGGATTAGTAGTTTTCTTCTCAGTTCCGTTGACGTTTGCTTTGACATTATTTAGTTATTATTTATTAGGCTATACGTTAAATAGAATTACGCTTTTTGCTTTGGTATTCGTAGTAGGTATAGTAGTCGACGACAGTATTATTATTGCCGAAAACATGCACCGTCATTTCAAAATGAAGCGACTGCCATTCAAACAAGCTGCCATTTATGCGATAAACGAAGTAGGAAACCCAACCATTTTAGCAACGTTTACTGTAATTGCAGCAATCTTACCAATGGCTTTCGTATCAGGAATGATGGGACCATACATGAGTCCAATGCCAATTGGAGCTTCGATTGCAATGATGTTATCATTGTTTGTAGCATTAACGGTTACGCCATATTTGGGTTACCATTTATTACACGAAAAAGACGAGCAAGAACACAAAGAAGAACAAGGTTTAGAAACTTCTAGAATTTATAAAATTTACAAAAAAATTGAGCAACCGCTTTTAGACAACTCTAAGAAACGTAACTTAATGTTCGTTGTTACGATAGTACTTTTATTAGGTTCTGTATTGATGTTCTTTACGAAATCAGTAGCGGTAAAAATGTTGCCTTTTGATAACAAAAATGAATTTCAAGTGGTGATTGATATGCCAGAAGGAACTACGTTAGAAAGAACTGCAGCGGTTACTAAAGAAATTGCACAATATCTTTCAACTGTTCCTGAAGTAGTGGATTATCAAAATTATGTAGGTGCTTCTGCTCCGATAACTTTTAATGGTTTGGTACGTCATTACGATATGCGAGGTGGAAGCAATATGGCGGATATTCAAGTGAATTTATTGCACAAAGAAGATCGCGATTTACAAAGTCACGATATCGCAAAAGTAGTGCGTCCAGAAGTGCAAAAAATTGCTAAAAAATATGGTGCGAATGTAAAAATTGTGGAAGTTCCACCTGGACCACCCGTTTTATCTACTTTAGTGGCGGAGGTTTACGGACCTGATTATGAAGAGCAAATTAAAGTAGCGAATCAAGTGAAAACCATTTTAGAAACTACAACAGATGTGGTTGATACCGATTGGATGGTAGAAGCGCCTCAAGTAGAATATAAATTAGAGGTGGATAGAGAAAAAGCCATGTTAAACGGAATCGCTCCACAACAAGTTGTTGGTAATTTGACTTATTTGTTAAGAGAAATGCCAGTTTCTAATTTGTATGATGAACGTTCGAATAATCCTGTAGGAATCACACTATCCTTTGCAGACAAAGACAAAACTTCGATGCAAGATATTCAAAATTTGAAAATCAAGGGAAGTCGTGGTAATGTAGTTCCGGTGAGTGATTTAGTAAAAGTTACTACAGATACGCTTCAAAATACGATTTACAGAAAAGATCAAAAACGAGTAGTATATGTTTTAGCCGATATGGCGGGAGCCTTAGAAAGTCCGGTTTATGCGATTTTGGGAATGAATGAGAAGTTAGAAAAAATGCAATTGCCAAAAGGATATAAAGTAAACGAATTGTATATCGGTTCACCATCAGATGAAAGTGATTTCACTGTAAAATGGGATGGCGAATGGCAAATTACCTTAGAAGTGTTCCGTGATTTAGGTGCAGCCTTCTTAGTTGTAATTATTGTGATTTACATGTTGATTGTAGGTTGGTTCCAAAACTTCAAAACCCCAATCGTTATGATGGTTGCGATTCCACTTTCTTTAGTTGGAATTGTATTAGGTCACTGGTTATTAGGAGCTTTCTTTACAGCTACTTCGTTCATTGGAATGATTGCTTTGGCTGGAGTTATGGTTCGGAATTCGGTCTTGCTAATTGACTTTATCGAAATTCGTTTGAACGATGGTATTCCAATGAAACAAGCTATTATTGAAGCGGGAGCTGTTAGAACAACCCCAATTTTATTAACGACAGGAGCAGTAGTAATCGGAGCGTCAATCATTTTGTTTGATCCAATTTTCCAAGGATTAGCGATTTCGTTAGTCGCAGGAGCGATTGTTTCAACATTGTTAACATTAATCGTAGTGCCTTTGATTTACTATATCACAGAACGTAAAAAATGGGAGAAAAATAATTAAAAATCAACCTAACAGGTTTCAAAAATCTGTTAGGTTTAAAATAATAATATTATGAAATTAGTACTAATCACCGCAATAGCAGAATTTGAAAAAGATGTCAAAAAGATGCTGAAAGAAGCTAAAGTAAAATCGTATTCGTATCGTGATGTAAAAGGTTTTAGAGATGCTTCTGACGAAAGTGTAGAAGATAATTGGTTTGGTTCTGAAATGAATGAAACGGATTCGGTTGTCTTTTATGCTTTTATTTTACAACAAAATTTAGACATATTATTTGATGAGGTGTTCGCTTTTAATAAAAAGGTAGAATCAATTTCAAAAGTTCATTTAGCCGTTTTATCGGTAGAAAAATATAATTAAAATTAGAAATTATGATTAATAGAATTGTTAGAGCAGTAGCAGGAACTTTTATTCTTTTAAGTGTGCTTTTAGGAATGTATGTAAACGAAAATTGGTATTGGTTTACTCTTTTTGTAGGGGCCAATTTACTACAATCATCCATTACCAAATGGTGTTTGATGGAAGATATTTTAAGAAAAGTATTTAAGATAAAAGATTAATATTGAAGTCAGGTGAAAGCCTGACTTTTTCATTAGAAAGTAAATCTTAAAAAAGCATTTGGAGTTCTTTCTAATGATGAAGTGTTAACTTGTTCAACAATATTGGTATTGTTATTAATTCGATAATGTTGATTGACGCTTATTTTATTATTCAATACATTTTGTATGGAAAAACCCAGATTTAGTTTTGATTTTTTGCCCATATTAAATGCATAAGAACCTGAAAAATTCACCTGAAAATAATCCTCTAAATTAGATGAATTTGGCGCTTGATAACCCACAGCCGGTGTTTCTGGATTTGTGTAGATAGGTGTTGTGCTTATTGGTAAAGTTGTTGGTTTCCCAGTAAACCATTGTGCTCCAATGGCAAGTTTTATATTTTTGAAATCTGATATAATAGCTGATTTTATGTGATGCTTAATTTCAAAATTATTAGGAAATGCTTTTGCATTCAATGTTTTAAATTCATAATTATTTTCTTGAAAAGTATAACTTACCCAAGAAGTAATATGTCTGAATTGTTTTTGAATTAAAAATTCGGTCCCATAAACGGTGTAATTTCCGCTGGTTTTTACAAATTCATATTGGTTTTGAAAACCTTGACTCATACTGGTAATTCCATCTACTTTTTTGTAGAAATTTTCTAGAGTTAGCAACCAATTGTTTTTATTGAACGTTAATCCTAATGACGCTTGATTACTTTTCACAATAGGAATGTCTTCATTGTTAGATAAAGTCCATCTTCGTTTTTCGATACCTAAAAAATCTTGTTGTAAATCAACAATTTGTGATGTGGTTTGATGCTTGCTTTCCCCCATAATTTCCAATTGGAAAAACGGAGTGAATTTATAATTTAACTGAATTCGCGGTTCAAAAATAAACGTTGAAAATTCTTGAATATAGTTTTGTCTGAAACCAATTCGGCCATTAAATTTATCGTTAACTGAATAATAGTTAAGTTCGGCAATTAGCGCATGATTTTTTAAAACTTCTTTGATTTTTCTAGAAAAAACAGGCGTATTTACGATATCTACATTTCGTACTCCAATTTCATTAAATTGATAGCCATTCCTAAAGGTAAAATTGTCAGATAGGATATGATTATTTTGTAATTTTATACCCGTATCTAAAATGGTGTTTTCTTGATTAAAAATTTGATTGCTTTCTATCGATTCATTTTCAGAATTAATATTGTAATAGGAAGCGTAAATTGATATTTCGCTGCTATTTTTTGCATTCCAGTTTGTTCTCAACAATGCATTTGCTCCATAAGTTTGATGTTCTAAGCAACTGTTTTTAGATATGGTAATATTATTTTCTGTTTTGGTTTGAAATATGTCTAATACGTTGCTAATACTCAAGATATCAACAAATAAATCTGTTTTTTGTTTTATTTTTTGATGGTATTGTACTGTAAAATCATAGAAATAAAAGTCTTCCTTTGAATTATATTTAATGTTTTGATTGTCAAAGTAATTGGTTACTATGGTATTTTGAAATATCTTATCGAAATAACTTTTGTAAGTTGGTGAAGTAATTAAATCAGTATACGATCGTCTTCCACTAATTTCAATGTTTGATTTCTTAGAAGTTTTTACTTTTGCATAAAAATCAGCGTTAATTAAGTTAAAACCTACAGCTCCAGTAGTGTTTTCAATAGAATCTGTATGTGTTGAAATTAAGACCGAACTAGAAACTCCATCTCCATAAAATGCTGAAGTTCCATTTTTAGCAATATTTATTTTGTGTGCTAAATTGGGATTTAAAGATGATATTAATCCAAAAAAATGCCCTGTTTGGTATAATCTAATGCCGTTCCAAAGAAATAAATTTTGGTCGTGTGTTCCGCCTCTTACACTTGTATTTGAGATACTTTCGTCGGTAGCATTAATTCCAGGGATTTGCTGCATAGTTTGAAATATATCGGGTTCTGTCAACCCAGGAAGAAGACCAATTTTTTTAGGTTTTATTTCGTAAGTACCCTCTCTTTTTTTACTGATTCCTTTGGTTAAAAATAAGGTTGTTACAACAGGTTCTAAATCATTTATTATACTTTTTAAGTAGATTGTTGGGCAACTTTCTACATATAAAAATGAAGATTGAATAATTTCTGATTTGTAATTCAAATGTGAAATTTCGATGGTATTTGCAGATTTTGTTTTAAGTTCAAAAAAACCAATCTCGTTTGTAATGGCATAAGAGTTTGTTCCAGAAACTAAAAGTGTTGCATTTTGTATGGGTTCTTTGGTTTCTTTATCCAAAAGATAGCCACACAAAGGTTTATCAAGTTTTTGATTGTTGATTACTGAGATGTATTTTTCAGAAATAAATTCAAATTTTAATTGTGTTTTTTCAGAAATATAGTTCAATTTTTCTTGAAGAGTTGCTGAATTCGAAGGAGGAATTAATTTAAAAATCGCAATTTCTTCTTCGATATAATTAAAATTGACTTCGTGAGTTTTGCCAATGTTTTCTAATATTTTTTTCAATAAAATAGTCTTGCCATTGTCTTGTGCTCGAAGCGGTAAGACAATGACAAATAAACTAAATATCATTATTGAAAAACGACTGTAATTCATTTACTTTTTTACTAATTCAAAACTTGTTTCGTTTGATTTGTTAATTTGTAAATGATAGGTTGAGGCTATTATTTGTAAGGCTACATCTAAATTATTGCTTGGAAGTTTTCCTGTGAATGATTGATCTGTTGCTATCGTATTTGTTTTAATGGTAACATTATATGTGTTTTCAATATCTGTAATAATAGTTTTTAAGTTTTGATTTGTAAAACTCATTTCTATTTCATCAGAAGCCCAGTTTGGCATTGATAATGTTGTTTTCCCTTCTTTTTTAGAATTATTTTCAAAAGTAACTAACATCCCTTTTGTTAAAATAAGTTCTTGATTTTTGTAGTTTACTTTTACTTTTCCTTCGTAGCAAGTTACTTCAAAGGTGTTATCTTTTGAATTTACATTGAATTGTGTCCCTAAAACGGTCACTTTTCCTAAATTCGTGTTGACTTCAAATGTTTTTCCTTTTGCCACTTTAAAATAAGCTTCACCATTTAAGTCAATTGTTCTGTTGTTTTTCCAGAAGAAAGTTTTGTATTCTATAGACGAATTTTTATTAACTAATACTTCAGAATTATCAGGTAAATTTACAGTTTGTGTAAGGCTTGTACCATAATATTTTTCTTTAAAATTATTAACAATAAAAAAACTTAATCCCAAAGCAATAACTAACACAGCAGCAATCCGAACGAACCAATTTTGTTGAAGTTTCACAACTTTTCTTGCTTTTTTAGTAGCAACAACGTTACTCAACATTTTATCTTGGTCAAATGCAGGTGTTTTTAAGCGAGCTGAATTTTCTTTGATTTTTTCATACAAAGGAAAGTCCGGATTTTGTTTAAATTCGGCTAATTCTTCAGCAGTAAGTTCGTTATTAAGCCATTTGGCTAGTTTGTAATCTTCATCCATAATTTTCGTATTACAATAATGTAACAAGTATATTGTTTTTTACCCTACTTAAAATTTTCTATTTCTTTTTTTAGTTCAATTAAAGCTAGGTGAATACGCTTTTCAACCGCTTTTACACTAATGTTTAATTCGGAGGCAATTTCGGCATATTTTTTACCGTCAATTCGATGCATTAAAAAAGCTATTCTTTGCGTTTCGTTTATATTGTTAATAGCTTTTAATAATTTAGATTCAAATTGTTCTTGTTCTAATATATGTTCTGGGTTTTCGTTGGTTCTATCGATTAAAGTATTGTTCTTTTCATAGGTAAGAACTACTTTATTATGTGCAATTGCATTTAAAGAATTGTTAGTTGCAATAGTATAAATGTAAGATTTAGCTTTTTCAATTGGAACATCTTTACAATTTTGCCACAGTTTTATGAAAGCTTCTTGCGTAGCATCTTCAGCTTGTTCAGTATTGCCAAATTTGTAGTATAGATAATTTCGTAACCCTTTTGCATGGCTTTTGAAAAAAGTTGAAAAAATATTTTCTTGGCAAATGGTATTATTTTCAGGCATCTTTTAATGAATTGCTAAAAATTAATTAAACCTAAGGTAGGGTTTTATAATAATGAATTGTTAAATAGTTGAAACAAATATAATCATTTTTGATTTTGATTGTTTTTTTAAAAATTAGGTAGGGTAAAATTAATTTGAATTGTTATAACTAATATAAACCCAAAAAAATAATAAATATGAAACTAAAACATTTTTTAAATTTAAGTTTAATAGGTTTGCTTTTAATGTCATGCCAAAGTGAAGAAAATGAAGTCATTCAAGATACTAGTCAAAATCTAGCAAAATCTTCACCATTAACAAATTTAATCTCTAGGGTTTCTCAAAATCCTACATCAACTGATAACGTGTTAGACAATTCAAGTTGTTTTAGCGTTGTACTTCCGGCAACTGTTATTGTTAATGGACAAAATATTGTAGTTTCAAATCAAGCGGATTATCAAACAGTTCAAGATGCAATTGATGCATTTTCAAACGATGATGATATTGTAAATTTTGTCTATCCAATCACGGTTCAATTTCAAAATTTTACCACACTTGTAGTACAAAATTCAGATGTTTTAGATGATATTATGGATGATTGTGGTGAAGATGATGGTTTTGATGAAATAGAATGTATTAATTTCAATTTTCCAATTGTAGTTAATATCTATAACGCAAATAATCAATTAGCTGAAACAATTTCTATTACAAATAATGTACAACTATACAATTTTTTAGAGTCGCTAGAGGATAATGAATATATAGCGATTCAATATCCAATTT
>NZ_DITB01000088.1 GCF_002422095.1 Flavobacterium sp. UBA6195 | reverse complement strand
AGAGGACTTTGGATATAAACATATAATCTTTACATATAATAAATCAATTGATTATATGTTTATATCCAAAGTCCTCTGGTTTTTTTTGACCAAAAGTTGTTAAAGAGATTAAGAGAAGTAAGAAAACTTTATTCATAATCTTAAAATTCAATTCGTGCTTTAGAAGTGACATCAGCTTGACTGAAATTTTCCTCTAAAAAGTTATAATACCCTACAATTCCAATCATTGCCGCATTATCGGTTGTGTATTCAAATTTTGGAATGTAAGATTTCCAACCGTATTTTTTTTCTGCTTCTTTTAATGTGGTTCTAATTCCTGAATTTGCAGAAACACCACCACCAATTGCAATTTGGTTAATTCCAGTTTCAGCAACAGCTAATTTCAATTTATCCATTAAAATATTGATAATGGTATATTGAATGGAAGCACAAATATCAGCTTTGTTTTCTTCTATAAAATTCGGATTTATCGCTACATTTTTTTGGATGAAATATAAAATTTGGGTTTTTAAACCGCTGAAGCTAAAATTTAATCCGTCAACTTTTGGTTTAGTAAACGGAAACGCTTTCGGATTTCCTTCTTTTGCAAATTTATCAATCAAAGGACCACCAGGATAGGGTAGTCCTAAGATTTTAGCCGATTTATCAAAAGCTTCTCCCACCGCATCATCAGTAGTTTCTCCAATAATTTCCAAATCGAAAAAGCTATTTACTTTCACAATTTGTGTATGTCCGCCAGAAATAGTCAATGCTAAGAAAGGGAAAGTAGGTTTATCAAAACCTTCTTCATCAATAAAATGCGCTAAAATATGCGCTTTCATGTGATTTACCGCCACTAACGGAATATCCAAAGCCATACTCATCGATTTCGCAAAAGAACCGCCTACTAAAAGCGAACCCATCAATCCTGGACCTTGTGTAAAAGCGATACAATTCAAGTCATTTTTGGTAATTCCAGCCTTTTTTATAGCAACATCTACAACAGGAACAATATTCTGTTGGTGCGCTCTCGAAGCTAATTCTGGAACTACGCCACCATATTCTTCGTGAATCGCTTGTCGCGCCACAATATTGGATAAAACAACGTCGTTACATAGTACGGCTGCAGACGTGTCATCGCACGAACTTTCGATGGCTAAAGTATATATTTTTCTTTCTGACATTTTAGGCATGAAATTTGGAATAGGGATATTGTAATTATCTTACAAATTTCCTTATTTTTGTTGGATTATACACCCAGTTATATAATTGGTAGCAAATTTAAAACAAAAGAACGTATCAAAAAATTTAAAAAAATACTATTTCGTTCCCTATTAGCAATTTTATTGCTGTTTCTTGTATTGGGTATTCTTTTGTCGTTACCTTTTGTGCAAACTGCTTTAGGAAAATACGCGACTGATAGCTTGAATAAGTCTTTCGGAACTAATATAGCGATAGGAAAAGTTGCCATTACGCCTTTCGGAAGTGTAAAACTTGGCGATGTTTTAGTTTTAGATCATCATCAAGATACTTTGTTTTACATTAAGAAATTAAATACGTCTATTTTAAGTTTTAAGAAAATTTACGACCCAGGTCATCCGTATTTGAAAGATGTGGTTTTGCATGGAATGGATGTTCGAATTGTAAATTACAAAAACGAAGATTATACCAACTTAGATAAATTCATTGAAGCTTTTGACGATGGTTCTCCTTCTTCGGGAAGATTTAGAATGAAAGCCAATAAGATGACGGTTTATAACAGCCGTTTTCAATACATCGATTACAATCTTCAAACACCAAAAATGCTTGATTTTACGCAATTAAATGGTAAAATCGAAGATTTCTTTATCAAAGGTCCTAATGTTTACACATTTATTGACAAGCTATCTTTCAAAGATCATCGCGGATTGTTAGTCGAAAATATTACAGCTGATTTTACGTATACCAAGAAAAACATTTTGTTAGATCAATTGGCAATGAAAACGCCTTCATCTGAAATGAAAGGTAGAGTAGAGTTGAAGTACAACAGAAAAGATTTTTCAGATTTTAATAACAAAGTTATTTTTGATGTTCAGTTCGATAAAGCTACTATTGCTTCAAACGATTTGAATTACTTTTACAATGAATTTGGAAAAAACAATGTCTTTTATGTTGATACGCATTTGATTGGTACATTGAATAATTTCACAACTTATAATTTAAAATTAATAGATAAAAATCAATCAGAAATTATTGGTACAGTTAATTTTAGAAATCTGTTTGGAAAAGGAAATCAAGAGTTTTACATGAAAGGAAACTTTGATCGAATTACTTCCAATTATGAAGATTTAAAATCGATTTTACCTCGAATTTTAGGCAATAATTTACCATCGGTTTTGGCTAAATTAGGAAATGTAAATATTGCTGGTGCTGTAGAATTAACTCAAAAATACATCAACGCCGATGTTTCGATGTTATCGCAATTGGGTTATTTAGAAGGTAATTTAGCGATGCAAAACATCAATAATATTGATAATGCTTCTTACCAAGGAAATATAAAGTTAGATGCTTTTGATTTAGGAATACTTTTAAGTGAAAAACAGATTGGAAAAACTACTTTAGATTTAGATGTTGATGGAAAAGGGTTCACTCAAAAATTGTTGAATACAGCTATAAAAGGAAAAATTGATCAATTTTATTATAACGGATATAATTATCAAAACATTACGGTTGATGGAAGCATGAAAATGCCCTATTATAAAGGCTATTTCAATAGTAATGATCCAAATTTAAAAATGGATTTCGATGGAACTATCGACTTAAGTTTAAAAGCTAAAAACTACGATTTTAAAGCCCAAATTGACTATGCCGATTTACATATTTTAAATTTTTACAAAACAGATTCTATTTCAATCTTTAAAGGGAATATCAATTTTAAAGCTGATGGAAATTCAATTGATGATTTAGCAGGTGTTTTAAAAATTAATAATGTTTCGTATCAAAATAGTAAAGATTCCTATTTTTTTGATGATTTTGAAGTGACCTCTTCTTTTGATACGGAACGAGTTCGAACTATTGAAATTAATTCTCCCGATATTATAACAGGGCAAATAGTAGGAAAATACAAAGTAAATCAATTGCAAAAAATGGTCGAAAATGCATTGGGGAGTTTGTATGCCAATTATTCTCCAAACAAATTAGAAAAAGGACAATTTTTAAATTTTGACTTAACTATTTATGATAAAATGGTAGAAGTTTTTATACCCGAAGTTAAAATTTCTGAAAACACAAAAGCTAAAGGAAAAATAAGTGGTGATGAAGGAAAGTTTGTTTTTGATTTTACTTCTCCAAATATCATTGCATATGAAAATACTATTGAAAATGTAAATATTGAGATTGACAATAAGAATCCATTATACAATGCTTACATTACGGTTGATTCTATTAAGAATAATAAATATACAATTGCAGATTTTAATTTGATTAACCTAACTTTAAATGACACATTATTTGTGCGTTCTGAGTTTAAAGGTGGACCTAAGAGCGAAGATACGTATGATTTGAATTTATATCATACCATAAATGAAAATAAGCAATCTATCGTTGGATTTAAAAAATCGGAGATTAAGTTCAAAGAGTACCTTTGGTTTATTAACGAGCAAGAAACAGAAGATAATAAAATTGTATTTGATAAAAAGTTCAAAGATTTCGATTTTCAAAAGTTAACATTATCTCATAACGAGCAAAAGATAGATTTCTTTGGAACCATGCGTGATTCTACTTATAAAGATTTCAAATTATCCTTTGATGATGTAGATT
>NZ_DITB01000012.1 GCF_002422095.1 Flavobacterium sp. UBA6195 | reverse complement strand
TAACTCTTTATAATATTGCAAAACCTAATCCAGATTCGTCATATCAAGCTTGGCTAAATAAAAAACCAAATCGTATAAAAAGACTTAATCGTTTCTTATCTGCAAAACAAGTGGAACGTTTAGGGAAATCTTTTTTTGTAAGTGGATTGTCAAAATTTATAAAAGAAACAGGGGAAGCACCTGTAATTATTGATGAAAAAAAGGCGCAACGTTCAAAAGATCGATTAAGTGGATTTTATTACAACAACGGTTTTATCAGAAATAAAGTAACGCTTTCCATCGATTCAATTGATAAGAAAAAAGGAAAGATATCTTACAAAGTAAACACAGGTAAGCCTTATTTTATTGACTCCATTTCTAAATTTATAGAAACCCCTATAGTAGATAGTTTATACGCATTAGAAGCTAAAAAATCTTTCATAAAAAAGGGAGAACAATATAATTTTTCAAACTTCGATAATGAAAGAAAAAGAATTACCCAATATCTAAGAAATAATGGTGTTTATCATTTTCAAGAAAGCAACATAAAATATGATGCTATTATTGATGATTCAATACAGAAAATAAAAGTAAACTTAAAAATTGAAGACCGATTAGTAAAAAAAGGAGACACGCTAATAAAAAAACCTTTTGGTGTTTACAAAATAACTCAAGTTAATATATTTACAAACAATACTTCAAAAAAAGAACGAAATCAATTTAATGATAGTGTAACCTATAGAAATTTCAATATTTACAGTGCTGGTAAATTAAAATACAAACCCAAGGCAATAACAAATGCCATTTTTATTGAAAAAGGAAAACTATTTAGTGATAATGACCGAACATTAACTTCAAAATCACTAAGTAATCTAAAAGTATTTAATTATCCCAATATCGAATACATTGAGGATCCGGCTGATAGCACAAATAGTTCACTCATAGCAAACATTTATTTAATGAGTAAACCTAAATATGTTTGGCAACCCTCTATAGATGTTACTACTTCAGACATTCAACAATTTGGAATTAGTGGAAGAATGGCTTTCACTTGGCGAAATCTTTTTAAAAGAGCAGAAACTTTCGAATTGTCTACTAAAGGAAACATTGGATCTTCAAGAGATTTGGCTAATCCAAATAACGTGTTTTTTAACATCTCAGAATATGGTTTAGAAGGAAAGTTGAGTTTCCCCAGAATTGTATTTCCATTAAATACTCGTAAGATTATAAAAAAAGAAATGCTTCCCACTACTACTGCAACGATTGGTTTAACCAGTCAAAGAAATATTGGGCTAGACAAAGAAAACTTAACTGGAGTTTTTTATTACAATTGGGCACCAAAGCAAGGAAATACAATACGTTTTGATTTATTAAACATTCAATTCATCAAGAATTTAAATCCTGAAAATTATTTTAATGTATACACATCATCATACAACACCTTAAATAATTTGGCTCAGCTTTACAATGTAGACCCAGATTACTTGGATGATAATAATAATCTAACTACACAAGGAGCTGTTGATTTTATTAATGATGTTGAAAACGGGGTAATAACATTTCCCTCAGATGATAACAACTATAAAATTATAAGAAGTATTGGAGAAAGAAGACTTCGTTTAATTGAAAACAATTTGATTGTTTCTTCTAGTATAACTTTTTTCAAAAACACTAAAGCCAATTTGCTTGATAATAATTTTTACTCTATTAGAACGAAAATAGAATCGGCTGGTAATTTGCTTTCATTATTTGCCAACACAAAAAACGAACCCTTAAGTGCTAATGGAAACAAAACAATGTTTGGAATTGAATATTCACAATACATAAAAGGTGAAGTAGACTTCATTAAACATTGGGATTTTGGCAAGAAAAACACCCTAGCCATGAGAGCATTTGCTGGCTTAGCAGTCCCATATGGAAACGGGCAATCGATTCCATTTTCCAGAAGTTATTTTTCTGGTGGATCTAATGACAATAGAGGTTGGCAAGCTTATAGTTTAGGCCCAGGTCGTAGTGGTGGAATAAATGACTTCAATGAAGCTAACCTAAAATTAGCCTACAGTTTAGAATATCGTTTTAGAGTGGGAGGAAATTTTTATAGTGCTTTTTTTACAGATATTGGAAACATCTGGAATATTTTTGACAATGTAACAAATAAAGAATACACCTTTAATGGTTTAAATTCATTAGAAGACTTGGCTGTAGGAACTGGGATAGGTTTTAGATATGATTTTGACTTCTTTGTTTTCAGACTAGACTTAGGTTACAAAGCTTATGACCCTAGTAGAGAAATAGGAGAACGATGGCTGAAAGGAATCAACTTTGGCAAAACAGTGCTAAATTTTGGAATTAATTATCCGTTCTAATTTTTTAAATTATTATTTTTGCATAACTATAACAAAACATACAACTATGAGTCACACTATTAAACCGGGTGTTGCTACCGGAGATCAAGTTCAAGAAATCTTTAACTATGCCAAACAAAAAGGGTTTGCATTACCTGCTGTTAATGTTGTAGGTTCTAGTACAATTAATGGTGTTTTAGAAACAGCCGCTAAATTAAATGCACCTGTCATCATCCAATTTTCTAATGGTGGTGCACAATTTAACGCTGGAAAAGGATTATCAAATGAAAACCAAAAATCGGCTATTTTAGGTGCGGTTGCTGGTGCAAAACATATACACACTTTAGCAGAAGCTTATGGCGCTACAGTTATTTTACATACAGACCACTGTGCAAAAATTCTTTTACCGTGGATTGATGGTTTATTAGATGCATCTGAAAAACATTTTACTGAAACTGGAAAACCATTATTCAGTTCTCACATGATTGATTTATCAGAAGAACCTATTGAAGAAAACTTAGAAATTTCTAAAAAATATTTAGAAAGAATGAGTAAAATGGGTATGACTTTAGAAATCGAATTAGGAATCACAGGTGGTGAAGAAGATGGTGTTGACAATTCAGATGTGGATAGTTCAAAATTATACACACAACCTGATGAAGTTGCTTATGCTTATGAGGAATTAATGAAAGTAAGCCCAAGATTTACTATTGCTGCTTCTTTTGGAAATGTTCATGGCGTTTACAAACCAGGAAATGTAAAATTAACTCCTAAAATCCTTAAAAATTCACAAGAATACGTTCAAAATAAATTCAACACCGGAAACAACCCAGTTGATTTTGTTTTCCACGGAGGTTCTGGTTCTACTTTAGAAGAAATTAGAGAAGCTATTTCTTACGGAGTAATCAAAATGAATATTGATACTGATTTACAATTTGCTTTCACAGAAGGAATTCGCGATTACATGACATCTAAAATTGATTATTTAAGAACACAAATCGGAAGTCCAGAAGGAGCAGATAGTCCAAATAAAAAACATTACGACCCAAGAAAATGGGTTCGTGAAGGAGAAGTTACGTTCAACAAACGTTTAGAACAAGCTTTTGCCGATTTAAATAACGTGAACACTTTATAAGTACAAGGTACAAAGTACAAAGTACGAAGTTTAAAATTTTATTATTAATTGAAATTAGATAAAGTTAAGGCCTTCCTTCCAACTTCTAACTTCTAACTTCTAACTTAATTATGGCTTGGTTTAAAAGAAAAGAAAAAGGAATTACAACTCCTACAGAAGCTAAAAAAGACGTACCAAAAGGGTTATGGTATAAATCTCCTACAGGAAAAATCGTTGATCAAGACGAATTAGCGAGAAACTTATGGGTGAGTCCAGAGGATGATTATCATGTACGAATTGGTAGTAAAGAATATTTTGAAATTTTATTTGACAATAACGAGTTCAAAGAACTAGATGCAAATTTAACTTCAAAAGACCCATTAAAATTTGAAGACACTAAAAAATACAGCGATCGTTTAAAAGATGTTATGGATAAAACCAAACTTAAAGACGCTATTCGTACAGGTGTTGGAAAATCAAAAGGAAAAGACTTAGTAGTTTCTTGTATGGACTTTGCTTTCATTGGTGGTTCTATGGGAGCAGTCGTAGGTGAAAAAATTGCTAGAGCAATTGATTATTCTATCAAACACAAAATTCCATTTGTTTTGATTTCTAAATCAGGTGGAGCTCGTATGATGGAGGCTGCTTTTTCATTGATGCAGTTAGCTAAAACCTCAGCAAAATTAGCGCAATTAGCTGAAGAAAGAATTCCTTACATTTCGTTATGTACAGATCCAACAACTGGAGGAACTACTGCTTCTTATGCAATGCTTGGAGATATCAATATTGGTGAACCAGGAGCATTAATTGGTTTCGCTGGACCTCGTGTTGTAAAAGATACTACAGGTAAAGATTTACCAGAAGGTTTTCAAACATCAGAATTCTTATTAGAGCATGGTTTCTTAGATTTCATTGCTCACAGAAAAGATTTGAAAAACAAAATTAATTTATACTTAGATTTGATTCAAAATCAACCTGTAAGATAAAAACAAAAAATCCCGATAGCTTTCAAAACTATCGGGATTTTATTTTTACTTCCTTTTCTTAGAAAGTATATTTTATTCCACCATAAATATTTCTACCCGGAGCGTTAATTCCAGATGCAAAAACTCTGTATTGTGTATCTAAAATATTTTCAACACCTGCAAAAAGAGTTCCTCCATTTAACACCTGAAAACCTGCTTTAAAATTATAAGTTTCCCAAGCTGGCATTCCATTTGCTGGTGCATATTGCGCATTATCCTCACCACTTGTAGAATAATCGCTGATATCTTTTTTGCCATTATACAACATATAACCTTCTAAATTAAGTTTGTTGTAAGTATATGATAATCCAACTTTTCCAAAATAAGGTGCAATATGATCTAATGGTCTTTGAGATCCTTCTTCTACTACTCTACCCAGTGTGTAATTGAAATTAGCACTAAACAATAAATCAGATATAATGTAAGCACTAACATTTGTAGAAAATCCAGTTACAAAAGCCTTTCCTTTATTTTGATTGGCTTTTACTTGAGCGTCAAACCCATTATAATTTACAATACTTTGTCCGTTATATGTAAAATCATCCGTTACAATGGCATCATATAATCGGGTATAAAAGTAAGTACTTTCTAATTTTATTTTTTTAGAATCCGATTGAACTACAATTCCTAAATCTCCTGTAATTGTTTTTTCAGGTTTTAAATCTTCATTAGGAACAATTAAAGTCCCTAGAGAACTTAATGAACCTGGTACCGATTCGAAAACTTTAGCTAAATCATCAATATTTGGTGCTCTAAATCCAGTAGCTACATTCGCTTTTAAAGCAAAGTTTTTTGAAGTATTATGCGTAATTCCTAATGTACCACTATACGTAAAATTACCTTGAGAAATTCCATCAAATGGTAATGCAAAGACTGAATTATCAGTTATTGTACTTTTTAATGAAGTATACCCTGCTCTTGCTCCTACATTCCAAAATGTTTTTTCCGACATCTTTTCGTTATAAGAAATATAGAAATCATTACGCATCATATTGTTATCTCCATTTGGATAACGTGTATTAATGTTAGTTACAACCCCCGTATTGATATTATTAGCATAAGCCGTTGATTTTAAAGTTTCATAATACGACTCAAAACCATAAAACAATTCTCCTTTAGTGAATTTCTTATCCAAATCTAACGACACCGAAAACAGATCTACATTCTCTTCATTGTGTTGTAAGTTGTAGTTATTAAATCTCCTATTATGACGACTCTCTTTTACATTCTGATAAGCAACATTTACTTTTAAATCACTATTTAAAAATGCTTTCTCTTTTTGCAACGAATAAATAGCTAACAATCTTTCTTGAGGTCCATAATACCATTCAGCAAATTTTAATCCAGAACTTGTTTTTTCTGTTAATCTATCATAACGATTGATATCTGATGTTGTTGAATACTGTACATTCAAACCATGTAAATATCCTGAATTTGTCTTATAGGCAAATTTCTGCATGAAATTATACTGCTTATAAGCCGAACCTACTTGCGTATATTTATCACTATTAACATTCAATTGATCTACACCATTAACTGTAGAAACATAATTAGGTCTTTCCCCAAAATAATCTCCGTTATGATTTTTCTTTTTTCCCATTTTTAAATCACCAAAATCATTGAAGGAGAAAAAAGTCAACGAAGCAAAATTTGCAGTAGCATAATTAAGATGAAAAGCAACCGATTTTTCTTCGTTTACACTTCCATATCTTGTATTAATTCCACCTGAAAACTTTTTACTAGTTTCGTTTAAAAACTTAGCACTTTTCGTTGTCATTGCAACGGTTCCGCCTAATGCATCACTTCCAAATAATGTAGATGACGGCCCATAGAAAACCCCAACATTTTCCAACATGTTTTCATCTACTGTAATTACGTTTTGTAAGTGACCCGATCTAAAAATAAGATTGTTCATTCTTACTCCGTCAACGGTTAGCAAAACTCTACTTGCCTCAAAACCTCTAATTACTGGACTTCCTCCACCCTGTTGTGATTTTTGCACAAACAATGCACCAGAATTAGAAAGCATTTCAGCCGTACTTTGAAAGTTTTGAAAATCAATTTGCTTGGCTGTAATTACCTCAACCTGATTGGGTAATTGTGTGTATTTTTTAGGAACTTTATTTGAAATTACCACCTCACTCAATTCAGTAGCCGTGGTATCTTGTGCCGTTTGTGAAAACCCTAAAAAAGGCAATAACAGAACAGCATAAAAAATATTTTTTTTCATTTTTATGGATTATTTATTCTTATTTAAATATGTAAATATGGGATTACTTTTCAAAAGCATCCCTATTAATAAAAAATTAAGAATAAATATTAGGCGGTGGAGAATCTACAATTAAAGACTTTGATTGATAAAACCCAGCATACAAATTAACTTTGATTGGACGGTTTTTATCTATAAAAGGGTACCATGAAAAAACAGGTTGAAAATAAATCGATTTGTAAAATTTATAAAGTAAATCGTGCTGCTCTTTGGATTTTGAATCGTGCTGATAAACGCCAGCCAAAAGATCATCTAATTGTCTGTTTAATTTTGTTTCTTTGAAATCCCACCAGCACCAGTACTGAACAGAATCTTTCGAAATCACTTTATCAACAATATCATACATTTGATTATTGAATTCAAACTCTTTCGAATGTTTCCATTTCAATTTAGATGTCGTTTCCGATTTTGAAAATTTTAAAAGGACCAATTCACTTTTGTCTATGCCAGCAATCATTTTCCATTTTACCTCTTTTTTAACAGCACGCTTTCTTTGCTGTAACCAAGTGTAAGTTACAACAGCAGGTGCTATTAACATAAATAGCAGAAATAAACTAATGATTTGCTTTTTCAATTTGGGAAATTAATTTCCAAATATAGTAAAAATTACATTCCGCTTCTGATTGCTTCAACAGGGTCTAATTTTGAGGCTGAAATTGCAGGAATAATCCCAGAAATTAATCCAATTAATGCTGCTAATCCAGAACCTAATAACATATTGGCTGCACTCAAGACAAATTCAAAATCAAGAGCTGCTGAAAGTCCGATGGCAATAATCCAAACTAAAAACATTCCTACAATTCCGCCAATTAATGAAAGAATTACCGCTTCAAACAAGAATTGAAACAAAATGAATTTATTTTTAGCCCCAAGAGCTTTTTGAATTCCGATTAAGTTGGTACGTTCTTTTACCGATACGAACATGATGTTGGCAATTCCAAAACCTCCTACCAAAAGCGAAAAGGCACTGATAATCCAACCAATCATATTCATTTGACCTACGATATTATCAATAAAATCGGTAAAACCTGACAATACATTAAGGAAGAAATTATCAATTTCACCTGTTTTTACACCTCTAAAACTTCTTAATTTTTGCGCCAATTCCGCTTTAAATTCAGCTATATCAATTCCTTTCTCGGGTTTTATTAAAATAGCTGGCGTTAACATATCACTATCATCTCCATACATTTTTCTTAAGAAATTTACTGGAAAAAACACAGCAATATCACTACTGTCGCCAAACATGCCTTGACCTTGCTTTTTTAACACACCAATTACAGTAAATTTTTGACCGTAAAGACGCACTTTTTTTCCTATAGGATCGCTATTTTCAAACAACCCAGTAGCTACTTCGCTTCCTATTACAATAACTGGGCTACCCGAGTTGGATTCGGATTCATTGAACAAACGTCCTTTGTCGATTTTAACAGGTTCGATATCAAAAAACTCAGAAGTTGAAGGTTTTACACGAATCGAATTCACCGTTTTAGAATCGTATTTTATGCTTTCATTTCTTGTAAATAAATTGAATGACATCTTATCAATTCCGTTTACATTTCTTCTCAAATGCTCATATTCTTCATACGTTACATCTGGAAATTGCTCACGCTTCCATCTTGGCACTTCAGAAGGTCCGAATGAAAAACGGATTAGATAAATCGTATTCATATCCATATCACTCAAATCTTCCTTGATTTTTTTATCCATAGAATCTACCGCAGCCAACACCGCAATAATGGAAAAAATACCAATGGTAACGCCTAACAACGACAAAAGCGTACGCAATTTATTGTTGCGCAACGCATTGATGGCAAAACTGAAACTTTCTGAAAGTAATCGTAAATATAAAAGCATAATACTGAGCTATAACTATAAGTAGAGCAATGAGTGAAAATGTTACAGTTGGAGGGAATTTATTTATATTTGAAGAAAAAAACAATGCTAAATGAAAATCTAATTTTAAGCATTTTATTTGGGCTAGCCTCATTTCTTTACTACCGAATTCATAAATGGTGGTTATCGGGTCGTGATGAGAATCCAATATTTTTTAAATTTGGCACAAAGGTTAGTGTAATTCAAAATTGGATTATCATAATTTTTTTAGCAATAACTTCTTTTGGATTTTTGATAAAATCAATAATATAATTAGTCTATATAAAATGGCATTTCAAGAAATTAATAATTATTTAGCTCCTACAGGACTGATAATAATCGGATTAATAATAAAATTTTCTAAAAACAAAGAGTTTTTTGGAGCTTTTAAAAATTTTTGGCTTTTTTTCGTTATAATAGGAGTTACACTGCTTTTTCTTAAACTATTCAAATAAAAACTTACAGAATACCCACGCTAGCGCGAGCGTCACGCTCGTGCCCACAAAGAAATTAAAAACAATCCTATGAGCAGAAAATACAAATTTGCAGAAAAAAACGGAGCCTATTTTGTTTCGTTTGCCACTGTATATTGGATAGATGTTTTTACTAGAATTGATTATTTTGAGACTATAATCGAATCTTTGGATTATTGCAGAAAAAATAAAGGAATGGAAATTTATGGGTATTGCATTATGCCTAGTCATATTCATTTAATTTTTCGTTCTTCCCTAGGTGACCCATCAGGATTAATGAGAGATTTTAAAGGTTTTACATCTAGAAAAATGCTAAAAATAATTGCAGAAAATCCTCAAGAAAGCAGAAAAGAATGGTTGCTTTGGATGTTTGAAAAAGCGGGTAAGAAAAATAGTAATGTT
Source organism: Flavobacterium sp. UBA6195 (assembly GCF_002422095.1). Classification (GTDB taxonomy): domain Bacteria; phylum Bacteroidota; class Bacteroidia; order Flavobacteriales; family Flavobacteriaceae; genus Flavobacterium. The sequence continues at coordinate 9,284 of NZ_DITB01000012.1, read as the reverse complement.
GAAAAAAGTCAATTTTGGCAACAAAATAACCAACCTATTGAAATTTGGTCTTTAAAAGTATTTGAACAAAAATTAAATTACATTCATAATAATCCTGTAGAAACTGGGTTTGTTACCGACCCAATTGATTGGAAATATAGCAGTGCCAGAAATTACGGAAATAATGACCAAACAGTTTTAGAAATCGACTTGAATTAGATTGTGGGCACGAGCGTGACGCTCGCGCTAGCAACATTGAGTTTAAACTTAAACCTCAATAAAAATATAAAACAATAAAGTTTGACTATTTTAAGAAGTATAACTACTTTTGCACCACGAACCCGAGGCGAGCCGAACTGTATGGAGCGTAGCGGAATAAAACAACAACATTTATCTGAGACTATTCAGATACAACAACACAACACCATGAACACAACAAAAAAAATTGCTTCGGCATTGATTTCTGTATTTGACAAAAACGGTTTAGAACCTATTGTTAAAGCGCTTCACCAAAACAATGTAACCATTTATTCTACCGGCGGAACTGAAACTTTCATCAAAGATTTAGGCATTCCTGTTGTCGCTGTAGAAGATATTACAGCTTTCCCTGAAATTTTAGGTGGAAGAGTAAAAACCTTACATCCAAAAATCTTCGGTGGTATTTTAAACCGTCAAGACCATGCTGGTGATGTGGAGCAAATGAAAGAATTCAACATTCCGCAAATCGATTTAGTGATTGTGGATTTGTATCCGTTTGAAAAAACCGTTGCTTCTGGCGCTAGCGAACAAGATATTATCGAAAAAATCGACATCGGTGGCATTTCGTTAATCAGAGCAGCAGCTAAAAATTTCAAAGACACGGTAATTGTTCCTTCTGTTGAACAATATGCACCATTTTTAAGTTTCTACACCGAAAATAACGGTGCTACAACATTAGAAAACAGAAAATTATTAGCTTCAAGAGCTTTTAATGTTTCTTCACATTATGATTCGGCGATTTTTAACTACTTCAATCAAGTTTTTGAAGAGCCTGTTTTAAAAATCAGCGAGCAAAACGGAAATGTATTACGTTATGGTGAAAATCCTCACCAAAAAGGATTTTTCTATGGCGATTTCGATAAAATGTTTACCAAAGTTCACGGAAAAGAATTGTCGTACAACAATTTACTAGACGTTGATGCGGCTGTGAATTTAATGAACGAATTCAAAAACGACAATCCAACTTTTGCGATTTTAAAACACAATAACGCTTGCGGTTTAGCAACCAGAAACACCATGAAAGAAGCATATTTAGATGCTTTAGCAGGTGACCCAACTTCTGCCTTCGGAGGTGTTTTAATTGCGAATGGAAAAATTGATGTGGCTACGGCGAATGAAATTAACCAATTGTTCTGCGAAGTGGTAATTGCTCCGTCTTATGACCAAGAAGCAATTGATATTTTAGAAGAAAAGAAAAACAGAATCATCTTAATCCAAAACGAAGTAGCTTTACCAGAAACGACTGTTCGTACATGCTTAAACGGAGTTTTAGTTCAGGATAAAGACAACGTAACGGATTCTAAAGACCATTTAAAAACGGTTACAAATGTTGCTCCAACAGCAGAAGAAATAGAAGATTTATTATTTGCTTCAAAAATTTGTAAACACACCAAATCGAACACGATTGTATTTGCAAAAAATAAACAATTGTGTGCTTCTGGAACTGGACAAACTTCAAGAGTAGATGCTTTACGTCATGCCATTGAAAAAGCAACTTCCTTTGAATTCGATTTAACTGGAGCGGTTATGGCAAGTGACGCTTTCTTCCCTTTCCCAGACTGTGTAGAAATCGCAAACAAAGCTGGAATTACAGCAGTGATTCAACCAGGAGGTTCGATTAAAGATGAATTAAGTATCAATTATTGCAATGATAATAGCATGGCAATGGTTTTCACAGGAATCCGTCATTTTAAACACTAAAGTTTAACTTAAAAATCATATTTCACAAGCGCATTAAAAAAAATATTTTAATGCGCTTTTTATTTGCATTTATTCCAGATTATTTTTATAATTTTGCGAGTTGAATACAATTATACAAAAAACACTAAACCCTTCTCAAACCTATGGGATTTTTTGATTTCATGACCGAGGATATCGCAATCGACCTTGGTACCGCAAATACTCTAATCATTCACAACGACAAAGTTGTAATTGACAGTCCGTCTATCGTTGCTAGAGACCGAATTACTGGCAAAATCATTGCTGTAGGTAAGGAAGCCAACATGATGCAAGGTAAAACGCATGAAAACATTAAGACCATTCGTCCTTTGAAAGATGGGGTTATTGCTGATTTTGATGCATCAGAACAAATGATAAAATTATTTATCAAGAGTATTCCTGCGTTAAAAAAGAAATTATTTACACCAGCACTTCGCATGGTAATTTGTATCCCCTCTGGAATTACAGAAGTGGAGATGCGTGCGGTAAAAGAATCTGCTGAGCGTGTAAATGGTAAAGAAGTATATTTGATTCATGAACCTATGGCAGCAGCAATTGGTATCGGTTTAGATATTATGCAACCAAAAGGGAATATGATTGTAGATATTGGAGGTGGTACAACAGAAATTGCAGTTATTGCTCTTGGCGGAATTGTTTGTGATAAATCGGTTAAAATTGCCGGAGACGTTTTTACGAATGATATTGTGTACTACATGAGAACGCAACACAATTTATTTGTTGGTGAAACTACTGCTGAAAAAGTAAAAATTCAAATTGGAGCAGCAACAGAAGATTTAGATAGTGCTCCAGAAGATATGTCAGTTCAAGGAAGAGACTTATTAACGGGAAAACCTAAACAAGTTGATGTATCGTACCGTGAAATTGCAAAAGCATTAGATAAATCTATTCAACGTATTGAAGACGCTGTAATGGAAACATTATCGCAAACACCACCAGAATTAGCTGCAGATATTTACAACACAGGTATCTATTTAGCAGGTGGAGGTTCAATGTTAAGAGGATTAGACAAACGAATATCATCAAAAACAGATTTACCGGTTTATATTGCCGAAGACCCATTAAGAGCCGTAGTTAGAGGAACGGGAATGGCGCTTAAAAACATAAACAAATACAAAGGAATTCTGATCAAATAAAAGATAGTTCATGCAGCAAATAATTAATTTTATCATAAAAAACAGCCATCGATTGCTGTTTTTGCTGCTTTTGGGCATCTCATTTTCTTTGGTAATAAAATCGCATTCGTATCACCGTAGCGAATACGTAAATTCGGCTAATGCGGTTACTGGTGCTTACTACGAAAAAGTAAATGAAGTAAACGAATACTTTAGTTTAAAACAAAAAAACAAAGATTTAGCTACCGAAAACGCTTTATTAAAACAATTACTTTTTAATAAAAAAGATACGATTTTAACTTCTAAAACACTATTTAGAAACGACTTAAACAATTACAATGTGGTAGTTTCTAAAGTGGTAAAAAATTCTTTTAATACCAGAGAAAATTACATCACCATAAATTCGGGAACAAATTCAGGAATTGAAGTAGATATGGGAGTTGTAAACGATAGAGGTGTTATTGGAATTATTGAAAAAACCTCAGCAAATTTTTCTACCATTCAAAGTGTATTGAACACAAAGTCTAAAATTAATGCTAAGATTAAAAACTCAAATCATTTTGGGTCTTTAATTTGGGACGGAACCAATGCTGGTTTTGCACAATTAATAGATGTACCTAGATTAGCCTCTCTAAAACATGGCGACTCAATTGTAACAGGAGGAAATTCAGACATCTTCCCAGAAAATATTCCAATTGGAAAAATTGATAAAATATTTATTGACAAGAAAACCAATTACTATACGATTAATATTCGATTATTTAATGACATGACGGCTTTGGGCTATGTTTATGTTATTGAAAATAAAAGAAAAAAAGAAAAAAGACAACTAGAAACAATAACAACAGCACCAAAAAAATAAGTGAACAATAGCGTTTTAAATACCATCCGATTTGTAGTTTTTTTACTCTTACAAATTTTAATATTCAACAATATTAATTTGTTAGGGTATTTGAATCCTTATCCCTACGTTCTATTTATTTTGTTATATCCAGTTAATAGCAACAAAAGCATTTTGCTTTTGACAAGTTTTGCTATGGGTATTTTTTTGGATATGTTTTGCAATTCAGGAGGAATTCACACAATGGCTTCGTTAATTTTGGCTTACATTAGACCATCATTATTCAAATTTGCTTTTGGATTAAGTTACGAATATCAGACTGTAAAAATCGCAGATAAAATTTCTCCAGAGCGAATCACATTACTTTTATTGGCCATCTTTGTTCATCATTTTATTTTATTCTTTTTTGAATATTTTCGATTTGATTTAATTTTCACTATTTTGACACGTACACTTTTTGGCACACTATTTACGTTTACTATTTGTTTACTAATCATTTATATTATTAAGCCAAATAAGCGATGAGAAAAACATTATTACCTGCCGTAATCATTGTTACATCAATTATTCTGATTGCTCGAATTTTTTACCTTCAGGTAATTGATGAAACTTTAAAACTGAAATCCGAAAACAATGCCATAAAAAAAGTATTTGATTTCCCGGAACGAGGCTATATCTATGATAGAAATGGTAAGTTATTAGTTGCTAATCAGCCATCATACGATATTATGGTGGTACCTAGAGAAATTAAAGATATTGATACAACTGAATTTTGTTCACTATTACATATAACAAAAGCTGAATTTATAAAAAAAATAGAAAAGGCTAGAGTTTATAGTCCAATGTTACCTTCGGTTTTCTTGTCTCAATTGAACAAAGCAGAATACGCTGCATTTCAAGAAAAAGAGCGAAAATTTGAAGGATTTTACACCCAAAAGCGTTCTCTTCGTGACTATCAAGTTAATTTTGGCGCTAATATTTTTGGATTTATCAGGCAAGTAGACGAATCTATTTTAAAGAAAAACAAATACTACAATAGTGGCGATTTAATAGGAAAACAAGGGGTTGAACAACAATACGAAGAAGCATTAAGGGGCATAAAAGGAGTTAAATATTTACTTCGTGATAAACACAATAAAATTATTGGCCCTTATAAAAATGGAGAATTTGACACCATTGCACAACAAGGAAAAGATTTGACCTTAACTATTGATTACGAGCTTCAAAAATACGGAACCGAGTTAATGGTTAATAAAAGAGGTGGAATTGTTGCTATTGAACCTAAAACAGGTGAAATTTTAGCTTTAGTTTCTGCTCCAACCTACGACCCTGCTTTGCTTGTGGGAAGACAACGCTCCAAAAATTATACTGCTTTATATAATGATTCCATTGCTAAACCTCTTTATGATAGAGGACTTCAGGCAGCATATCCTCCAGGATCTCCGTTTAAAATAATTACGGGATTAATTGGATTACAAGAAGAAGTTATTGATGAGCAAAGTACTTTTTACTGCAATCACGGTGCAAATTTTGGAAGATTCATGGGTTGCCACTGCGGATTACACACTTTACAGTTAAATAATGGTATTTACAAATCGTGTAATAGTTATTTTGGAAACACATACAAAAGAACCATTGAAAAATATAAAGATTCGTATTATAGTGTAGACAACTGGGCAAACCATGTGAAAAGTTTTGGTTTAGGTCAATTTTTAGGAACCGATATGCCAATCGGAAGTAAAGGATTAGTTCCTTCTTCTAAAATGTACAAAAAATGGTATAACGGCGCAAAAATTAGAAGTTCTTATATAATTTCCAATGCAATCGGACAAGGTGAAGTTTTAACCTCTCCAATTCAACTTGCTAACATGATGGCTACAGTTGCTAACAGAGGTTATTATTTTACACCTCATATTGTTAAAAATATCAAAGACCAAAAACTCGACAAAAAGTTTGTAACCAAACACTATACCACTATCGACAAACAATATTATGAACCTGTAATACAAGGATTAGAAGACGTATATAATTATGGAACCGCTGCAGGATTTAGAGTAGAGGGAATGAAAATTTGTGGTAAGACAGGAACAGCAGAAAACAAAATTAGAGTTGCTGGTAAGACTTATCAATTAAAAGACCACTCAATTTTTGTGGCTTTTGCACCAAGAGATAATCCTAAAATTGCTTTAGCAGTCTTTATTGAAAATTCAGGTTATGGTGCCACATGGGCTGGTCCAATTGCCACATTAATGTTAGAAAAATACATTAATGGAACGATTTCAAGAAAAGATTTAGAAACAAGAATGTTAAATGGAAGTCTTGAAGCAGAATATCAAAAAATAGAAAATATCATTTTTCAAAGAAGAACAGAACCAACAAAAGTTCGAGATTCAATAGAAAAAACAAATATAGAAATTGGAGAAGCCAAAAAAGAAGAAGAGCAAGCTTAATGAAAAATCAAAGTGTAGGAAATAGAATAGACTATATAACTGTATTACTTTACATTGTATTGGTAATTATGGGCTGGATGACTATTTATTCAGCTTCATTGCCTTTAGAGGAAACATCAATATTTGATATCACTCAAATTTATGGACGTCAAATGCTTTTCATTGGACTTACCATTCCTTTGATTTTTATAATTCTATTTACTGATGCCAAAATTTTTGAACGACTATCATTTGTGTTTTATGGAATTGGTATAATTCTTTTGTTAGGATTATTTGCATTTGGAGTAACCAAAAAAGGACAAACCAATTGGTATCAATTTGGCGGATTTGGGTTTCAGCCTTCTGAATTTGTAAAAACCGCTACTGCCTTATTACTTGCAAAATACTTAAGCTATTCTCAAATTAACTTAAAATATACGAAACATCAAATAGTTGGGTTAGCAATCATTGGACTTCCAGTACTATTAATTTTGATGCAACCCGATGCAGGAAGTGCAATGATTTTCATTTCACTTATTTTTGTTTTAAACAGAGAAGGATTACCTAGTTGGTATTTTTTTTCAGGCATTATTGCCATCGCATTATTCTTTTTAGCATTAGTAATCCAGCCTGTGTACTTAATTGCAGTTATTTTTATAATAATGATTATTCATTATATTTTTAATAGGAGTATTTCTAGAAATCCTATAGTTTATGGATTGTTATTTTTAGTAATGGCTGGATATGCATTCTCAGTTAGTTATGTTTATGACAGGGTTTTAGAGCCTCATCAAAAAGATCGAATTAATGTGCTAATTGGTGATGATGTAGACATTAAAAATGAAGGATATAACCTTAATCAATCAATGATTGCAATTGGTTCTGGAGGCCTAATAGGAAAAGGATATTTAGAAGGAACTCAAACAAAAGGAGGATTTGTTCCCGAACAACATACCGACTATATTTTTACAACCGTAGGAGAAGAATGGGGTTTTGCAGGAAGCACGATTGTAATTCTTTTATTTGTTTCATTATTTTTAAGAATAATCTATTTAGCTGAAAACCAGAAAACAAAATTTAGTAGAGTATATGGCTATTGTGTTGCCTCTTATTTATTTACTCACTTCTTTGTAAATATAGCCATGTTGATAAAGTTATTCCCAACAATTGGTGTACCTCTTCCTTTTTTCTCTTATGGAGGTTCGAGTTTATGGGCATTTACAATTTTACTTTTTATCTTTATTAAGCTTGATGCAAATAAAGTTAATGAATGGTAATTTAGAAACTAATTTTAAGGTTTTCTATATATATAATAAAAGCCCCAATTGGGGCTTTTATTTATTAATTAATTCATACTTAACTTTTGGTAAAAACCTTTTCCTTTAGTTAAAGTTTTCATATCTGATATAACATTTAATGTCTCTTCAAGATAAATATCTTTTTGCAGCTCTTCATGCCAACGTTCCCTTTTTTGTTTTAATAAGGTATCTTTTTCAAACAAGGCAACCTCATCAGGCAATGAATAAAACACATATTGATTTTTATAATCTGATATCTGCTTAAATTTTTTAATTTTAACATCCGTAACTTCTAATTCATGCTTAAAATCAATCAAATTTAAACTAAAATCATTTTCATCTTTACGTTCAAAAATCCATTTAGCGTTCTCATTAATTAAATTAAATGTAGGATTAGATGCAATTCTCTTCCTGCTATTTGCAATTACATTATCATAATTAACACTTAATGGTTGGTATTTTGCAGGTTCAATTTTATCCCATGGTAAGGCACTTTCTTCATCACGTTCACCCATATCTAAATATGAAAAACGATCAGGAAACACAATATCACTTTTTACTCCTTCTCGTTGTGTAGAACCTCCATTAATTCTGTAAAACTTCTGAATAGTTGTTTTCAAAGCTCCTAGATCTCCGTATGAATTACCTCTTATAAACTGATTTAAATCAATTACATTTTGAACTGTACCTTTTCCGTAAGAATGCTTACTTCCCACAACAATACCTCTTTTATAATCTTGAATTGCTGCAGCAAAAATTTCAGATGCTGAAGCAGAAAAATTATTAATCATAACCACTAACGGACCATCATATTGAACTCTTGAATCTTTGTCAGGTAAAACTTCTGGATTTCTTCCAGGGGCTTTTACTTGAACAATAGGGCCTTCTGGAATAAATAAGCCAACCATTTTAACTACGGTTTCCAACGAACCTCCTCCATTATCGCGTAAATCCATGATAAGTCCTTCTATATTTTGGGCTTTTAATTTTTCAATCTCAGCAGCAACATCTTTGAAAGCATCACGGTTTTCTTTATTTTCAAAACTAATATAAAACTTAGGCAAGTAAATAACACCATATTTTTTACCTCCCTTTTCTACTATACTTGATTTTGCAAATGTTTCTTCTGTTTCAACTTCATCTCGAATTATTGAAATAACTTTGATAGTGCCATCAACTTTTTTAACCGTTAAACGAACTTCAGTACCCTTTGGCCCTTTGATTTTTTTTACCACATCATCTAAACGCATACCAGCTATATCCAATGGTTCTTCTTTACCTTGACCTACTTTTAATATTAAATCTCCTGCTTCTAATTCTTTTCCTCTCCAAGCCGGACCTCCAGAAATCAATTCTGAAACCTCAACTGCATCATTTTTCTTTTGTAAGCGAGCGCCAATTCCTTGAAAAGTCCCGCTCATACTTACATCAAATTTCTCTTTATCATCTGGAGAAAAATAAAAAGTATGAGGGTCAAAGCGCTCTACTATTGAATTTAAAAAAATAGCAAACCAATCATCTCTATCTAACTCCTTCTCTACAAAATCAAAATACTCATTCAATGATTTTAATGAATTTTCACGAACTTCTTTCTCTAAAGTTTCAAATGATTTTAATTCATATTTAG
>NZ_DITB01000117.1 GCF_002422095.1 Flavobacterium sp. UBA6195 | reverse complement strand
AATTGTTCCATCCCCATCCGTTATTATAGTAGTTTATCGTAACATCAGATGAATTGTTACCCCAGCCAGCATAATTATTGTTTGAGTCATTTTTATAAACAGTAACTACAGTGTCTTGTTCTTGGGTGTTATAGTTGTCTACATCTGTAAAGTAGGTGTAATCATCTTGCATGTTTCTAAATTGCAGAGCGTATTTGTTTGATTGATCAGTATTTTGCTCAGAATCTTTATTTTCCGTTTGAGTGTTTGATTTTTCAGAACCATACACACCATCATTATTGTAGTAAGACGAATTTTGGTAGGAACCACAAGAACTTGTGATTACTGCCAATAATCCAAACAAAGAAAATATGGCATTTTTTTGGGTATGTAAGTAATAAGTTTTCATAACTCTTATTTTTTTATTGTTGGACACTTCAAATTTAACTATTTTTGCCAAACAAATTAGTTAAAAATTATATAAACAATTTTTGTGCCAAAATATTCATAATGAGCAAGAACTTAACAACAAGAGCGGAAGATTATTCCAAATGGTATAACGAACTAGTCGTAAAGGCTGATTTAGCTGAAAATTCAGGAGTAAGAGGATGTATGGTGATTAAGCCATATGGCTATGCAATTTGGGAAAAAATGCAAGCTGAACTAGATAGAATGTTTAAAGAAACTGGGCATAGTAATGCTTATTTTCCCTTGTTTGTTCCAAAAAGTATGTTTGAGGCAGAAGAAAAAAATGCTGAAGGTTTTGCTAAAGAATGCGCTATCGTAACACATTACAGATTAAAAACGGATGAAGAAAATAAAGGGAAATTAATTGTTGACCCTAATGCTAAATTAGAGGAAGAGTTAATTGTCCGTCCAACTTCTGAAGCTATTATTTGGTCTACTTATAAAGGTTGGGTGCAATCTTACCGTGATCTACCTTTGCTAATCAATCAATGGGCTAATGTGGTTCGTTGGGAAATGAGAACGCGTTTGTTTTTAAGAACAGCTGAGTTTTTATGGCAAGAAGGACACACGGCTCACGCAACACGTCAAGAAGCGATTGAAGAATCTGAGAAAATGATGAATGTGTATGCTGATTTTGTTCAAAACTTCATGGCAATTCCAGTGATTAAAGGTTTGAAAACAGAAACAGAGCGTTTTGCTGGAGCTGATGAAACTTATTGTATCGAAGCCTTGATGCAAGATGGTAAAGCCTTGCAGGCGGGAACTTCGCATTTCTTAGGTCAAAATTTTGCCAAAGCTTTTGATGTGAAATTTGCTAATAAAGAAGGAAAACAAGAACACGTTTGGGGAACTTCTTGGGGAGTTTCTACCCGTCTGATGGGAGCTTTAGTAATGACGCATTCTGATGATAAAGGACTGGTATTGCCCCCAAACTTAGCGCCAATTCAAGTGGTGATTGTTCCAATTTATAAGACTGATGAGCAGTTTGATGCTATTTCTGAACAAGTAAATGTTTTAGTTGCAGAATTGAGAAAATTAGGCATTTCGGTTAAATATGATAATAGAGATACTCAAAAACCAGGATTCAAATTTGCGGAATGGGAATTAAAAGGCGTTCCAGTTCGTATTGCTCTTGGTCCAAACGATTTAGAAAACGGAACTTACGAAATTGCTCGTAGAGATAATTTGTCTAAAGAAGTTGTGGCTAAAGATGGAGTAGTAAATTACATTCAAAATTTATTGACAACTATTCAAAATGACTTGTTTGCTAGAGCATTAGATTATAGAAACACTCATATTACAGAAGTTAATTCTTTCGAAGAGTTTAAAGAAGTTTTAGAAACTAAAGGTGGTTTCTTAGCAGCACATTGGGACGGAACTGCAGAAACTGAAGAGAAAATCAAAGAATTAACAAAAGCAACCATTCGTTGTATCGCTTTAGATAGAGTAGAAGAAGCTGGAACTTGTGTTTTAACAGGAAAACCTTCGTCAGGAAGAGTCTTATTTGCAAAGGCTTACTAAAAAAAGAGTAAAAAAAGCGAAAAAAAAATATTTATGCTATTGCAGGAATAAAAAATGTGTTTATCTTTGCACTCGCATTACGGAAATGAGGTCTTTTAGACTTTAAAGTACGAGATGGCCCGTTCGTCTATCGGTTAGGACGCCAGGTTTTCATCCTGGTAAGAGGGGTTCGATTCCCCTACGGGCTACAAAATTAGTTGTGAAATAGTTTTATAAAATAAAGGGTAGTGTCTCATTCTTTATTTTATTAGTTAAAACCAAAGTGTTTGCCTAGGTAAATGTGGGAGGTTTTTCTTTTTTAACTAGTAGTTTATAACAATTATTACAATTAAAAAAAAAAGACAAAATGGCAAATCATAAATCTGCTTTAAAAAGAATTAGAAGTAACGAGAAAAGAAGAGTGTTAAATAGATATCAACACAAAACTACTCGTAACGCTATCAAAGCTATTCGTTTAGCTACTGACAAAGCTGAGGCTTCTTCAAAATTATCAACTGTAATTTCTATGATTGATAAATTAGCTAAGAAAAATATTATCCATGATAATAAAGCTTCTAACTTAAAATCTAAATTAACTAAACACGTAGCTTCTTTATAGTCTACCGTTAGTGAAATATACTAAAGCTCTCATTCCGAGGGCTTTTTTTATACGTTACTATTATGTTATTTCTACTAAAGTATTGATTACTATAGTGTTTTTATCAAAATAAACATTACCTTTGCACCTTCAAAAATTTTATAAATGACTTCTATTAGAAACATCGCAATTATTGCCCACGTTGACCACGGTAAAACTACTTTGGTTGATAAAATTATGTACCACTGTCAGTTGTTTCGTGAAAACGAAAACACAGGAGATTTAATCTTAGATAATAATGACTTAGAGCGTGAAAGAGGTATTACAATTACTTCTAAAAACGTTTCTGTAACTTACAAAGGAACAAAAATCAACATTATCGATACTCCAGGTCACGCCGATTTTGGTGGTGAAGTAGAGCGTGTACTTAATATGGCAGATGGTGTTTGTCTTTTAGTAGATGCTTTTGAAGGACCAATGCCACAAACGCGTTTCGTATTACAAAAAGCAATTGATTTAGGATTAAAACCATGCGTGGTTATCAATAAAGTAGATAAAGAAAACTGTACTCCAGAAGAAGTGCATGAAAAAGTTTTCGACTTAATGTTTGAATTAGGTGCAACTGAAGAGCAGTTAGATTTCCCAACAGTTTATGGTTCGGCTAAAAACAACTGGATGTCTGACGATTGGAAAAATCAAACTGAAAACATTGAGCCATTGTTAGATATGGTTTTGGAACATGTTCCAGCTCCTAAAGTTTCTGAAGGAACGCCTCAAATGTTAATTACATCTTTAGATTTCTCTTCGTTTACAGGTCGTATCGCGATTGGTCGTTTACAAAGAGGTGTTTTACGTGAAGGAATGAACGTTTCTTTAGTAAAAAGAGATGGAAAAATAAGCAAATCAAAAATTAAAGAATTACATACTTTTGAAGGTTTAGGGCGTAAAAAAGTAGAAGAAGTTGTTGCTGGTGATATCTGTGCATTAGTTGGTTTAGAAGGTTTTGAAATTGGTGATACAGTTGCTGATTTTGAAAATCCAGAAGCATTAGAAACTATTGCTATTGATGAGCCAACAATGAGTATGTTGTTTACAATTAACGACTCTCCTTTCTTTGGTAAAGAAGGTAAATTTGTAACTTCTCGTCACATTAAAGATCGTTTGAATAAAGAATTAGAGAAAAACTTAGCATTAAGAGTTCACGAAACTGATTCTGCAGATAAATTCTTAGTGTTTGGTCGTGGTGTACTTCACTTATCGGTTTTAATTGAAACGATGAGAAGAGAAGGATATGAGTTACAAATTGGACAACCACAAGTTATTATCAAAGAAATCGATGGTGTAAAATGTGAGCCAATTGAAGAATTAACAGTTGATTTACCAGAAAATCTTTCAGGTAGAGCGGTTGAATTTGTAACGATTCGTAAAGGTGAAATGTTATCTATGGAACCTAAAGGAGAGCGTATGATTATCAAATTCAACATTCCATCTCGTGGAATTATCGGATTGAGAAATCAATTATTAACAGCTACAGCTGGTGAAGCTATTATGTCGCACCGTTTTATTGATTACCAACCATTCAAAGGTGAAATTCCAGGACGTTTAGGTGGTTCATTAATTTCTATGGAAAACGGAAAAG
>NZ_DITB01000075.1 GCF_002422095.1 Flavobacterium sp. UBA6195 | reverse complement strand
CTTCGTGCAACATATCAAAAATGGTTGGCACGAAATAGGGAAGATGATTCACACCCGCCAATTTTCCTGAAAACGCCCATAAATACCCTAATTCTCCATCTTGATTTTGACAAACCAAAACCCCAAACATTTTGCCTATTACCAAACCTTCTTGATTTTCTTTCAATCCAAAATTGTGTTCAAAATCGGTTTGTGTTTCCAAATACGATTGCAATTCATTAGCCGCAATAATGCTCAATTCATGCGGCTCGTAATAAAAAGGAAACGTGAATTTCTCAGGTAAAGCAATACCAGAAATATTGGTTTTGAATTGTTGGAATAATGAATTTGACATACTGCAAAGATAAAGTAATTGAAATAATAATTATCTTTGTGTAAATCAGTTTACTAATGAATATTGAAACACATAGAAAAAGTATTATTCATCGAATTTTGGATATCCAAAACGAAGAAGTTTTGAATAAAATTGACCAAATTTTGAATGATGAAGGATATATATATGATCTAACAGGAAAGTTGTTATCTGTTTCAGATTATAAGCAAGAAATTGAGGCTATTCTTAAAGTTTCAGAAGAAAATAATGTGTATAATTCCGAAGCAATAAGAAATAAGATTTTTAAGAAATGAAATCTGTTGTTTGGTCACAGGCTTCTTTAGATTCTCTCGAAACAATTTATAATTTTATTTTCCAAAATAGTCCTCAAAATGCCGAAAAGGTAGTTGATGCTTTATTAAATATAGGCGACGATTTAGCAAAGTTTCCAGAAAGAAATCCAAGAGAAACCTTGTTTAAGGATGAATCAATTCGCTATTTTCCAAAATGGAATTTTAAAATTGTGTATCGTATAGAAGAAAATAGAATTTTGATTATCAATATTTATTCAACCAAGATGAATTGGTAATGATATTATAAATAATGAAGCTTATAATTTAATTTTTAATAGTTATTTTTTCAACTATATATTTTTCAATAAACTCTTTGTCTGATTTATTCCTTAAAATTAAAAGTTCATTATTTTTATGCGTTTTGTAATTCATTAAAAATTTAGTATTTCCACTTCTATTTAATTCTGTGTATTCAAATTTACTTGAATCAAACTTATTAGTGATTAAATTAATATTTTGCGTCTTGTTAATTATTTTTTTTACTTTAATCATTTCACCACTTTCGATATTAATCTGAATTTCAGTATAAAATATCCAAGAAGCAAAACGAAATAAGACATAAAAAAACAGAGTTAATATGAAAATATAAACACCTACAACTGGACCAAATACATATAATAAGCCCAAAAAAGTTGGCAAATTCCAAATTAACATCTCTTTCCATATAAAAGGTATTCTATCGCTTAGAACATAAACATTTTCCTTTTTATGAATTCTGAAATAATCTTCTTTGATTTCCATATTGAATAATTAGCTACACCTGAATCACTCCTAAATTAAATGGTTTTTCAATAGGAGCGTGGTTGGCCGCTTCAATCCCCATTGAAATCCATGTTCTGGTGTCTAAAGGATCAATGATAGCATCCGTCCATAAACGAGCGGCTGCATAATAAGGAGACACTTGTTGGTCGTAACGTGCTTTAATTTTATCAAATAATTCCGCTTCTTTTTCAGGAGTAATTTCTTCCCCTTTTGCTTTTAAAGAAGCAGCTTCAATTTGCAACAATACTTTTGCTGCTTGAGCACCACCCATTACTGCTAATTCAGCACTTGGCCAAGCAAATATTAATCTTGGGTCATAGGCTTTTCCGCACATGGCATAATTTCCTGCTCCATACGAATTTCCAATTACAACCGTGAATTTCGGTACAACCGAATTAGAAACCGCATTTACCATTTTAGCACCATCTTTAATAATGCCACCATGTTCTGATTTAGAACCTACCATGAAACCCGTTACATCTTGTAAAAACACTAATGGAATTTTCTTTTGGTTGCAATTCGCAATAAAACGTGTTGCTTTATCTGCTGAATCCGAATAGATTACGCCACCAAATTGCATTTCACTTGGTTTCGTTTTAGCACCAGCTGTTTTTACAATTTTTCTTTGGTTGGCAACAATTCCTACCGCCCAACCGTCAATGCGTGCATAACCTGTTATGATGGTTTGACCATAGCCCGCTTTGTATTCGTCAAATTCTGAATTATCTACCAAACGTTTGATGATTTCCATCATATCGTACTGATCAGCACGAGATTTTGGTAAAATTCCGTAAATATCTTTGGGTTCTAATGCTGGTTTTTCCGCTTTCACTCGGTTAAAACCTGCTTTTTCATAGTCACCAATTTTACCTACTACCGATTTAATTCGGTCTAAAGCATCTTTATCGTCTTTAGCTTTATAATCGGTTACACCTGAAATTTCGCAGTGCGTTGTTGCTCCACCAAGTGTTTCATTGTCGATACTTTCTCCAATAGCGGCTTTTACTAAATAGCTTCCCGCTAAGAAAATACTTCCGGTTTTATCTACAATTAAAGCCTCATCACTCATGATAGGTAAATAAGCACCACCCGCTACGCAACTTCCCATTACGGCTGCAATTTGGGTAATTCCCATACTACTCATAATGGCATTATTTCTAAAAATTCTACCAAAATGTTCTTTATCTGGGAAAATTTCATCTTGCATTGGTAAATAAACCCCAGCAGAATCGACCAAATAAATAATTGGCAATCTATTTTCAATAGCAATTTCTTGTGCTCTTAAGTTCTTTTTCCCGGTAATTGGAAACCATGCGCCAGCTTTTACAGTAGCATCATTTGCTACTACGATACATTGTTTACCCGATACATAACCCATTTTAACTACAACCCCTCCAGAAGGACAACCTCCATGCTCTTCATACATTCCATCACCAACAAAAGCACCAATTTCAATGCTATTTGCTTTGTCATCTAACAGATAATCAATACGTTCACGAGCGGTCATTTTGCCTTCAGCGTGTAATTTTTCAATTCTTTTTTGACCGCCACCCAATTTTACTTGAGCAAATCGCTTTTTTAAATCAGTAACTAAAAGTTTGTTGTGATCTTCGTTTTTATTGAAATTTAAGTCCATTACTTAATGTGTTATTTAGTTTGTTGTTGGTTCTTATTGTTAAAATTATTCCTCTTTTTGCCCCATCATCATTAAATAGGCTTTTAAGAAATTATCGATATCACCGTTCATAATGCCTTCAACGTCACTTGATTCATATCCCGAGCGAACGTCTTTTACCAATTTATAAGGGTGCATTACATAATTACGGATTTGCGAACCCCATTCGATTTTCATTTTTCCAGCTTCGATATCTGCTCTTTGTGCTAATCTTTTGTTTAATTCGATTTCGTATAACTGCGATTTCAACATTTGCATCGCACGTTGGCGGTTATCTTGTTGCGAACGAGTTTCGGAACACTGAATTTGAATTCCCGTAGGTTTGTGAAACAATTGTACTTTGGTTTCTACTTTGTTTACGTTTTGTCCACCTGCACCACTCGAACGAGAAGTTATAATTTCAATATCAGCTGGATTGATTTCTACT
The DNA here is from genome assembly GCF_002422095.1 of Flavobacterium sp. UBA6195. Taxonomy (GTDB): domain Bacteria; phylum Bacteroidota; class Bacteroidia; order Flavobacteriales; family Flavobacteriaceae; genus Flavobacterium. The sequence continues at coordinate 10,390 of NZ_DITB01000075.1, read as the reverse complement.
TCAATAGAATCATCTACTAAAGGATACACATAAACTGAAGCAAAAGACGTATGGCGTTTTGCATTACTATCAAAAGGAGAAATTCGAACCAAACGATGTACACCGTTTTCACCTTTTAAATAACCAAAAGCAAATTCGCCTTCAATTTCTAAGGTTACCGTTTTAATTCCAGCAACATCGCCTTCTTGAAAGTTCAATTCTTTGATTTTGTATCCTTGCTTTTCGCCCCACATTAAGTACATTCGCATTAACATGGAAGCCCAATCACAACTTTCAGTTCCACCAGCTCCAGCCGTAATTTGTAAAACCGCACTCATGCTATCTCCTTCATCGGAAAGCATGTTGCGGAACTCTAAATCTTCAATGTGATGTAAGGTTTTTTGATAGTGTTCTTCAACTTCCTCTTCAGAAACATCGCCTTCTTTGAAGAAATCCATCAATATTTGAAGTTCTTCAGAATATTCAATTCCTTTATTATAATCTTCAACCCATTTCTTTTTGGAACGTAGGTTTCTAATAATGATTTCGGCTTCTTTGGCGTTATTCCAAAAGTCGGGAGCGAAGGTTTTTTCTTCCTCGTTTGTTATTTCAATCAATTTAGCATCGATGTCAAAGATACCTCCTTAACGCACCAAGGCGATCAATAATATCTCTGACTTGTTCTGTATTTATCATAAATATTGTAGTTTTGTTTTGAAATGGGATGCCATAGCCCCGATAGTAGTGGAAATCCTTTTTATTTTTTGTTGCCTTCGAGAACCTCAGGCAACAAAAAATAAAAAGATTGCAACGGATAGCGGGATTTAGCTCCTAAAAATTTTTATCAAAAATAAGGTATCTGATTGATATATGGAAATAAATTTAGTTAGTGATACGGTAACGAAGCCTTCTGTTGAGATGTTAAACGCTATGTTTAATGCTAAAGTAGGGGATGATGTATATAAACAAGACCCAACAGTCAATGAGTTAGAGGAAACTTTAGCGGATTTATTTGGGATGGAAGCTGCCTTATTTTTTCCTTCTGGAACAATGGCAAATCAAACGGCGATAAAGCTACATACACAACCAGGGGAACAAGTAATTTGCGATAAATATTCGCATATATATCATTATGAAGGTGGTGGAGCCTCATTTAATAGTGGTGTTTCGTGTTGTTTGGTAGATGGAAATAGAGGAATGATTACGGCTGATTTGGTTAAAAATGGAATCAATGACCCTGAATTTTATCATGCGCCTTTAACTTCATTAGTGAGTATTGAAAATACAACCAATAAAGGCGGTGGCGCTTGTTATGATTTACAACCTTTGCAAGAAATTAAGCAAGTTTGTATCGACCATAATTTGAAATATCATTTAGATGGTGCCCGTTTATGGAATGCGTTAGTAGCAAAAAAGCAACATCCAAAACAGTTTGGCGAATTGTTTGATACGATTTCGGTTTGTTTGTCGAAAGGATTGGGTGCGCCTGTTGGTTCAGTTTTGTTAGGAAGTAAAGCGGATATGCACCGAGCTTTGCGAATTAGAAAGATTTTTGGTGGTAACATGCGACAATCAGGCTATTTGGCTGCCGCTGGATTATTTGCATTGCAGAACAACATCAGTCGTTTAGAAATTGATCACAGAAGAGCCAAAGAATTAGGTAATTTATTAGAAAAAATGCCATGGGTTGCTAATGTGGAACCAGTAGAAACTAATATTTTGATTTTTGGTGTGCAACCTTTTGTAGATGAAAAGCTTTTTATGGAAAAATTAAAACAAAAAGGGATTGCGATTAGCTCAATGGGTCATGGAAAACTAAGAATTGTAACCCATTTAGATTATAAAGAAGTGATGCATGAATATGTAATGGAAGTGTTTTCGAAATTGACTTTTTAATTTTGGAACACAGATTCAAGAAATTTAAATAATTTAGAAAATCAAACTTGGGATTATTTTAAAGGTTTAAATATACTAAAATGAAAAAAACTTCAAAAATGATATACCTGATTCTTTTATTATTTATTAACCTCTCTTGCATTAAGCAACAATCAAATGAAAAGGGAAGGAATAATTCTGAATTAGTAAGTACTTCAAAAACCGATACTTTAAAATTCACTTCTGGAATTCGTGCTATATTTCAAGATAGTAAAGGTAATTATTGGCTTGGAAGTCATAACGAAGGGGTTAGCTATTATAATGGGAAAACTTTTGAATACTTTGCAACTAATGAAGGGTTAACCGACAATCAAATTCGTTCAATTGAACAAGATAAGAATGGAAAAATTTGGTTCGGCACAGCAAAAGGGGTGAGTGTATATGATAATGGAAAGTTAATAAATTATCCAACAAATTTAAGCTACCCAAGATATGAATGGAATGAAACCAGTGGTAATTTATGGTTTAATGCGGGTGCGGAAGACGGAATAAATCGTTTTGACGGAATCAATATGAACTATTTGATTTTTCCAAAACCCCAAAATAAAAATACTGATAATACTGACAATACTTACGGAGTTACGGGTATCTCAAAAGATAAAGAAGGTAAAGTTTGGATTGCGATTTATGCAGCGCTATTTAACTATGATGGTAAAATGGTACATATCTTTGATAAAGAAAAATTAAATCTAAAAGATAATGAGCGTTTACATATAAGAAGTGTATTAGCCGATTCAAAAGGTCGTATTTGGATAGGAAATAATGGTATTGGTGTTTTACTTTTGGATAGGAATTCAACAATTAATTTTTCTGAAAAGCATCACTTAATTCATCCAACAAGTAAAAGGAATGGTAATAAATCAGAACCAGGCACATTGGAACACCCTTTTGCTATTGAAGAAGATTCAGAAGGCAATATTTGGTTCGGAGATTTATATACAGGAGCTTGGAAATATGACGGCAAGACAATGACAAACTATAATACTATTGACAAAAATCTTAAATCTCAAATGATTTGGACAATTTATAAAGACAATGCTAATAATCTGCTTTTCGGAATGGCAGAGGGTGGCGTTTATAAATTCAACGGAAAATCATTTGATAAAATATTTTAAATAAATGGAAATCCTAATCATATCAATCGTAGCTTTTTTAACCGCCATTCTAACCTTTTTCTCAGGTTTTGGTTTAGGAACTTTGTTAACTCCGGTTTTCATGTTGTTCTTTCCAGTGGATATTGCGATAGGATTGTGTGGATTAGTACATTTTGCTAACAATTTATTCAAGTTTTTCTTGGTTGGAAAACACGCCAACAAAGAAGTTTTACTAAAATTTGGAATTCCAGCTATTTTTGCTGCGATGTTAGGTTCTTGGTTGTTATTACAAATTTCTGATTTGCAACCTTTATTCAGTTATTCGCTTTTCGGAAAAGAATGGGATGTGTTACCTGTAAAATTCGTTATTGCTATTCTATTAGTGATTTTTGCGCTGTTAGATTTGATTCCATACTTGAGTAAATTGGAGTTTGGAAAAGATAAACTGCCTTTAGGCGGAATTTTAAGCGGATTCTTTGGTGGACTTTCAGGACATCAAGGGGCTTTAAGAAGTGCGTTTTTGATAAAAGCTGGTTTGTCTAAAGAAAGTTTTATCGCCACAGGAATTGTAGTTTCCATGTTTATTGATTTTACCCGATTGAGTGTTTACGCTTCAAAAATCACTACTTATACGTTGTATGAAAATAAAGTTTTGTTGATTTCGGCAACACTTTGCGCAATTACCGGAGCGTATTTGGGTAACCAACTTTTAAAGAAAGTTACTCTAAAATTTCTCCAAGTTTTTGTTGCGGTTTTATTGCTTTTGGTGGCAATTGCTTTAGGAATGGGGGTTATATAAAGAGTAGAAATTATCGTATTCTTTTGTAAGTAATTTTCTTCATTCTATTTTTTAATTCTTTAGAAGGGCGGTAATTAATTTTAGCTTCTTTAATGTTCGATTTGCCTAAAGTTTCCTCTGTATCTGCGGCTGTTCCAGTTAAAGTTAGTTGAAATGTTCCTAAATTATCTACTCTAACAATATTTCCATTGGCTAATGATTCACCAATAACATCGCTTAACGCCATAATGACTCCAAAACAATCAGGTCTACTCATAGTAGTTCTACTGGCTACAATTCGAGCTAAATCATCTAAATTCACCTCTCCTTGACTAACAGCACAAGGGTAGTATTTTACTTCTGGAGGCGATACCAAATTATTTTTTTTGGGTATCATTTTAAATTGAACGGACATTTTTTTTACAGTGTAAGGTTTATTAAAAAATTTTAACCTGACAAATATATAAAAAGATGTACGACTTATAGTAAAAAGTCATACATCTTTTAGTAAAAAGCTGTACATCTCTTTTTTAAAAGTTGTACAACTTTAATTAAAATTATAAGGAACAAGTAAAAAGGAATTTTATTTTAATTTCTAATTTCTTAAGAAGTTATTATTTAAATAGATCCATTCCAGGAATGTTTGGCATACCTTCTTTTGCAACCGCAGCCAACTCCGTTTCGTGAACGTTTGTTGCTTTTTCAATAGCTTTATTTAATACGTTAACTAAATAATCTTCAAGCATTTCCTTGTCTTGAAGTAAATTATCACTTACGGTAATGTTTTTGATTTTTCGGTTAGCGGTTAAGGTAACTTCAAGTAAGCCATCGCTACTTTTTTCATCAATTAAAACAAAGTCTAAACGCTTTTTAGTTTCTTCAACTTTTTGTTGGGTTTCTTTGAGTTTACCCATCATACCCATGATATCTCCAAACATAATAATATTTTTTTATTAAGGCAAAAATAGTAAATTAGCGGTTAATAATTAGTTTAAAACTTCATGAAAAAAATAACCTATTTACTTCTTAGTTGTATTATTTTTGTTCCTGTTTACAGTCAAAATAAAACAAAAACAATGTCAGATAAAATTGTTCCTCCTGTTGCTAAAATTGTTCCAAAAACACTAGAAAAGCACGGTGATAAAAGAATTGATAATTATTATTGGTTAAACGAAAGAGAAAACCCAGAAGTTATTGATTATTTGAACCAAGAAAACGAATATTACCAAAAATCAACGGCTCACACCAAACCATTCCAAGACGAATTGTTCTTAGAAATGAAGAGTAGAATTAAGGAAGACGATAGTTCAGTTCCTTATTTATACAATGGTTATTATTACATCACTCGTTTTGAAAAAGGAAAAGATTATCCCATTTATGCTCGTAAAAAAGGAAGTTTAGATGCTAAGGAAGAAATCATGTTTGATTGTAACGAAATGGCAAAAGGACATTCGTACTTTAATTTAGCGGGATTAAATGTAAGTGAAGATAATAAATGGGTAGCGTTTGGAGTTGACTTAGTTTCAAGAAGACAATATACCATCCAAATTAAAAATTTAGAAACAGGAGAAATTCTTCCTGTAAAAATAGAAAATACATCGGGAGGTTCAACTTGGGCTGGTGATAATAAAACTTTGTTTTACACAAGAAATGATCAACAAACCTTACGTTCCGATAAAATTTATAAGCATACTCTAGGTACAGAAGCTGCTGCTGATGTTTTAGTCTTTCATGAAAAAGACGATACGTTCAATACCTTTGTTTACAAAGAAAAATCAAAAAAATACATAGTTATTGGTTCTAACAGTACATTAACTTCTGAATACCAAATTTTAGATGCAAAAAATCCGAATGGAGAGTTTAAAGTTTTCCATAAAAGAACACGCGGATTAGAATATTCGATTTCGCATTATGGAGATAGTTTTTACATTGTTACGAATAAAGACAAAGCAACGAACTTCAAATTAATGAAAACCCCAGAAACTGCTACTTCGGCTGAAAACTGGAAAGATTTAATTGGGCATAGAAAAGATGTTTTATTAGAAGGAATCGATATTTTTAAAGAGTATTTAGTTGTTGAAGAGCGTTCTAATGGTTTGAACAAAATTAGAATCATGCCTTGGAATGGAAAAGGAGAGTATTACTTACCTTTTAATAGTGAAACTTACACGGCTTATACTACAACTAACGTAGATTTCGATACTGAAATTTTACGTTATGGATATCAATCTATGACAACACCCTCTTCTGTGATTGATTTCAATATGAGAACTCAGGAGAAAAAAGTATTGAAAGAGCAAGAAATTTTGGGTGGGAAGTTTGATAAAAACAATTATGTTGAAGAACGAATTTGGGCTACTGCTACTGATGGAACTAAAGTGCCTATTTCAATGGTATACAGAAAAGGAATCAAAAAAGATGGTAAAAACCCATTCTTACTATATGCTTATGGCTCTTACGGAGCTACAATGGATCCTTATTTTTCTTCAACACGTTTGAGTTTGTTAGATAGAGGATTTATTTATGCCATTGCTCATATTAGAGGAGGAGAGGATTTAGGAAGAGAATGGTATGAAAACGGAAAACTTTTAAAGAAAATGAATACGTTTACCGATTTTATTGATTGTTCTAAATTTGTAATTGCAGAAAAGTATACTTCCCCAGAACATTTATATGCAGAAGGTGGTTCTGCAGGTGGATTATTAATGGGAGCGGTTATAAATATGGCTCCAGAACTGTATAATGGTGTAATCGCTCAAGTTCCTTTTGTGGATGTAGTTACGACTATGTTAGATGATACCATTCCATTAACAACAGGAGAATATGACGAATGGGGAAATCCAAATGAAAAAGTATATTACGATTATATGTTGTCCTATTCGCCTTACGACCAAGTAAAAGCACAAGCATATCCAAATATGTATGTTTCCACTGGACTTCACGATTCGCAAGTGCAATATTGGGAACCGGCAAAATGGGTAGCAAAATTACGTGTTATGAAAACAAATGACAATCAGTTGTATTTAGACACAAACATGGATGCGGGACACGGAGGTGCTTCAGGACGATTTGAAGCATTGAAGGAATTAGCTAAAGAATTTGCCTTTTTGTTAGATTTAGAAAAAATTAAGAAGTAGTTAAACTTTTTTTTGTTAAATTTGCAAGGTTTTAGAAGTGTCAAATTTGGCAATTTTTAGATATTAAATAAGTATAAAATACTACAAATGCTAGTAAAGCATAGTATTTTGGAAACATTAAAACAAACAGTATCTTCATATGAAAGAAGAAATAAAAGCCTATAATAGTGTATTAGATTTAATTGGAAATACACCATTAATCAAACTGAATAAAGTTTCAGCTGATTTACCAGGTAATTTCTATGCAAAAGTTGAAGCCTTTAATCCAGGTCATTCTACAAAAGACCGTATCGCATTATACATTATTGAAGAAGCAGAAAAAAGAGGTATCCTAAAACCAGGAGACACTATTATTGAAACTACTTCTGGAAATACAGGTTTTAGTTTAGCGATGGTAAGCATCATTAAAGGTTATGATTGTATTTTGGCGGTGAGTTCAAAATCATCAAAAGATAAAATCGATATGTTACGTTCAATGGGGGCTAAGGTATATGTTTGCCCAGCTCACGTTTCAGCTGATGATGAGCGTTCGTATTACAATGTTGCTAAAAGATTGCATGAGGAAACTAAAGGGTCGGTTTACATCAATCAATATTTCAATGAATTAAATGTTGATGCTCATTATAAATCTACAGGACCAGAAATTTGGGAACAAACAGGCGGTCAAATAACACACTTAGTGGCGTGTAGTGGAACTGGAGGAACTATTTCGGGAACAGCACGTTTCTTAAAAGAGCAAAATCCAAATATCAAAATTTTGGGAGTTGATGCTTTTGGTTCAGTATTGAAAAAATACCATGAAACAAAAGAGTTTGATAACGCTGAAATTTATCCATACCGTATTGAAGGTTTAGGTAAAAACTTAATTCCAACGGCTACCGATTTTGATGTGATTGATAAATTTATCAAAGTTTCCGATGAAGAAAGTGCGCACACAGCAAGAGAATTAGCTAAAAAAGAAGGTTTGTTCGTAGGATATACTTCTGGAGCCGCTTTTCAAGCGGTGAAACAATATGCTGAAGAAGGTGAATTTGATGCCAACAGTAAAGTTGTTATTATTTTCCCTGATCATGGTTCAAGATACATGAGTAAAGTATTCAGTGATGAATGGATGAACGAACAAGGTTTCTTTGATTCGGTAAACCAAGAAGAAGCTTTAAAAATTGAAATTATCAAGTAATTGATTTTAGATATAAAAAAAATCCCAATCGAAAGATTGGGATTTTTTTGTTTTGTGGGCACGGAATGCAATTCCGCGCTATCGGGTGAACGAACAAGGTTTCTTTGATTCGGTAAACCAAGAAGAAGCTTTAAAAATTGAAATTATCAAGTAATTGATTTTAGATAAAAAAAAATCCCAATCGAAAGATTGGGATTTTTTTGTTTTGTAGGCACGGAATGCAATTCCGCGCTATCGGGTGAACGAACAAGGTTTCTTTGATTCAGTTAACCAAGAAGAAGCTTTAAAAATTGAAATTATCAAGTAATTGATTTTAGATATAAAAAAATCCCAATCGAAAGATTGGGATTTTTTTGTTTTGTGGGCACGGAATGCAATTCCGCGCTATCGGGTCTAATGATATTTTCCAACCCATAGTGTGGATTTTTTATTGTTTTTTGTAGGCTCAGAATGTAATTCCGTTATTGTTTTTTTATATAATTTATTCAACTAACTTCAAATTCCTTGTTGCATATGTATTAAAGCTTTCTATTGGAATTACTTTTTTTCGTTTTATTAAATATTTAATTTCACCAGTATATTTAATCCAGTTATCTTTTTCAAAATCTTCCTTTTTTGAGATAATATTCAAATATAAAATACCATTTTCAATTCTCCATTGCCCTTTTTGCTCTTCAAATCCAAAATTATCAAATTGTGCATAACTAATTTGTCTGTAAAATTCTCCGTCTTTATAAAGTACCAAACTATCTAATTCCTTTTCAAAGTAGGTTATTTTTTCATCTTTATAAGTTTGTTTCTTAATTTTCTTGAATCTATAAACTGATTCAACCTCTTGACAAAACAAAAAGTTAGCCAGAAGGCAATGAATTATTATAAAAAATGTTTTTTTCATGATAATTATATTTTGTTGTAAAGAATACAATTTTGTTTTATTTGGTGAATTTAATTTTCTTCTTTTTAATTTTTTTTCCATTAAAGTAATACCAAACTTTTTTTGAGTCCAAATCAACAACAATATAATCTGTTGGTCTTAAGATTTTAAATCTGACAGTAGGTCCCATAAAACTCAATCTTATAAGATCTTTGTCTTTAGGAATCTTTATGATAGCTTCACCTTCAAAATCTGTAGTGAATGAATCATTTTTTTCTAGGTTTTCTATATAAATATTCGCTCCAGCCAAAGGTCCTTTGTCAATACTAATTTTTATTTTAATTTCTTCATATTCTTCTTGTTGTGAATGCGATATAAGAGGAATTAAAAAAAATAATATTAAAAGTATATTTTTTTTCATATGGTTTGCAATTTTTTAGAATCAAAAAAAAACTCTTTACATTACGCTAATATATAAAAAAATCCTCACAATTTCTTGCGAGGATTTCGTATATAATATAGAAAAAGAATTACTCTGCGCTTTCTTGCATTGTATGATATACGTTCATAACGTCATCGTCTTCTTCAATTTTTTCTAATAGTTTTTCAACATCTGCTACTTGTTCAGGTGTTAATTCTTTTGTTATTTGTGGTATTCTTTCAAATCCAGAAGATAAGATTTCTAATCCACGAGCTTCAAGTTCTTTTTGGATTGCACCAAAGCTTTCAAAAGGAGCGTACATTAAAATGCCGTCTTCATCTGCAAAGATTTCTTCTACACCAAAATCAATCATTTCTAATTCTAATTCTTCCACATCTTGTCCTTCTGCTGGAATTCTAAAATTACACGTATGATCAAACATAAATTCAACCGAACCTTGTGTTCCCATTGTTCCATTACATTTGTTGAAGTAACTTCTAATGTTAGCAACGGTTCTGTTATTGTTATCGGTAGCGGTTTCAATTAAAATGGCAATTCCGTGAGGTGCATAGCCTTCAAATAATACTTCTTTATAGTTAGCTGTATCTTTATCAGATGCTTTTTTAATCGCACGCTCAACGTTTTCCTTCGGCATATTCGCTGCTTTCGCATTTTGAATAACCGCTCTTAAACGTGCATTAGTTTCAGGATTTGGACCGCCTTCTTTTACGGCAATTACGATATCTTTTCCAATTCTTGTAAACGTTTTAGCCATTGCTGACCAACGTTTCATTTTACGGGCTTTTCTAAATTCAAACGCTCTTCCCATTTCTTTTTTGGTTTAAAGTTTCAAGTTTCAGGTTGCAAAAATAATAATTTCAAATTTAAACGCAAAGTTCGCAAGGTTTTACGTAAAGTTCGCAAAGCGATAAACTAAAAATCTTTTATGAACTTATATTCGCAATCTAAATCAACTTGAAACTTATATGACT
>NZ_DITB01000017.1 GCF_002422095.1 Flavobacterium sp. UBA6195 | reverse complement strand
ATTGTTGGAAATCAAAAGATATTTTAATTATTGCTAATCGAATTGACGGTCATCGAGACGGTATTTATTTCGAATTTGTAACCAATTCCGTAATTTGGAGAAATATTGCTAATAACAACATACGTTACGGATTGCATTTTATGTTTTCTAATGATGATGCTTACATAACCAATGTTTTTAAAAATAATGGTGCTGGAGTAGCCGTTATGTTTACTAAAAACGTGAAAATGTTTAATAATTATTTCGAAGAAAATTGGGGCGATTCGGCTTACGGATTATTGCTAAAAGAAATTTCGGATAGTTATATTTTTAATAATCGTTTTGCTCGAAATACCTCAGGAATTTACATGGAAGGAACTTCTCGAATTAAAGTTGAAAAAAACAGTTTCGAATCGAACGGTTGGGGTATGAAAATCCAAGCGAGTTGTATGGAAAACGAAATCGTAAACAATAATTTTCTAAAAAACACTTTCGATATCAGTACCAATGGAAGTTTGGTTTTAAATACGTTCAATGAAAATTATTGGGACAAATACGAAGGCTACGATTTGGACAAAGATGGAATGGGAGATGTTCCGTATCATCCACTGAGTTTATTTGCCGTGCTTACCGAAAATACGCCTTCTTCTATGTTGTTATATCGAAGTTTTATGATTACACTGTTAGATAAGTCTGAAAAAGTATTACCCAGTATAACACCTGATAATTTTGTAGATAATAAGCCTTTAATGAAGTCATTGCCGCTATGATTGAGATAAAAGAATTGCAGAAAAAGTTTGGAAAATTTGAAGTTTTAAAGAACATCAATCTTTCTTGTAAAAAAGGAGAATGTATCGCTTTAATTGGTCCGAATGGTTGTGGAAAAACCACTTTGATAAAATCGGTTTTAGGAATGGTTTTGCCAGATTCGGGTACGATTCATTTTAATGGAAATTCCGTTTTAGGTGAGTATTTGTATCGTGAAAAAATTGGATATATGCCACAAATTGGAAGATATCCAGATAATATGACGATTGGTCAAATTATCGAAATGATAAAAAAGATTCGAAATTCATCAGATAATTTGGATGAAGATTTGCTGCACGCTTTCGAATTAGAAAAAATGTTTGATAAGCAAATGCGAACTTTATCTGGTGGAACTACGCAAAAAGTAAGTGCTGTTTTAGCTTTTCTTTTTAATCCAGATGTATTGATTTTAGACGAACCTACAGCAGGTTTAGATCCTTTAGCGGCTGAGGTTTTGAAAGAAAAAATCATCAAAGAGAAAGAAAAAGGAAAATTGATTTTGATTACGTCGCATTTACTAAGTGAATTGGACGATTTAATTACTGAAATCATTTTCATGCAAGAAGGAAAAGTGCATTTTCATCAAAAAGTTGAAGAGTTAAAAATGACAACTAGCGAGGAGAAAATCTCAAAAGCGATTGCCAAAATTTTAAAGAACAAACAAAATGAACCGAATCATTAAAATCATATTATCCGACATTATCCGAAACAAAATTGTTTTGGCTTACACGCTGATTTTGTCAATATTATCATGGAGTTCTTTTGCATTGGAAGACAATTCATCAAAAGGATTACTAACGATTTTGAATGTGATTTTATTCACAGTTCCTTTGGTTTCCATTTTATTTGCTACAATTTATTTGTACAATAGTGCCGAATTTATAGAACTTTTATTAAGTCAACCCATCAAAAGAAGAAAGATTTGGTTGAGTTTATTTTTCGGATTATCCACGGCTATGGTTTTTGCGTTTTTTATTGGGGCAGGAATTCCTTTGTTAGTAAATTCTCCTGATAGTATTGGTTTTATGATGTTGCTAAATGGTTGTTTGATTTCCATAATTTTTGTCGCTTTGGCTTTCTTGAGTTCGATTTTAACCCGAGATAAAGCAAAAGGAATTGGTTTAGCGATAATGATTTGGTTGTATTTCGCATTATTATTCGACGGAATGGTTTTGTTTTTACTCTTCCAATTAGCCGAATATCCAATTGAGAATATGATGGTTGGTATCACTGCTTTTAGTCCGATAGATTTAGCTCGAATTCAAATTCTTTTGCATTTAGATGTTTCCGCTATGATGGGATATACTGGAGCAATTTTTAAAGATTTCTTTGGGACTTCGGTTGGATTAGTGGTTTCATTCGTATTGTTGAGTTTGTGGGCGATTATTCCGTTTTTCATTTCTATGCGAAAATTCAATAAAAAAGACTTGTAATTGTTATTTAATCAAATTACAAAATGAAAACAGATATTAGAAATAGAAAAGATATTGAACTTTTAGTCGATACCTTTTATGATAAAATCAAAACTGATGCAGTTATCGGTTTTCTGTTTACCGAAATTGCCAAAGTAAATTGGGAAACTCATTTGCCTAGAATGTACGATTTTTGGGAAAACATCCTTTTCTATACCGGAAATTACAACGGAAGTCCGATGCAAGTACACAAAGATTTACACAGTAAATGTCCTATGAATCAAGAACATTTTCAACATTGGATAATCGTTTTCACCACAACCGTTGATGAATTATTCGAAGGCGAAAAAGCCACCGAAATCAAAGAAAGAGCATTAAATATTGCTCAAGTAATTCAGTATAAAACATTAGGGAATTAACTTTTGAAGTTTTAATTATTAATTCAAATTCGCATCAAATAAAAAGCGTAAACTGTTGAAGTCTACGCTTTTTACCTTTATAAAAGATGAATTAATAATTGTTTTCTATTTTGGAAGTAAAACATCGCCAATTACGTGGATAATTCCGTTTGATGTTTCAATAGAAGCCATAATTTCAGAACCGTTTACAAATGTTTTTCCGTCTTTTTTAGTGATTTTCACTTTTCCACCAAATACCATATCAAATTCTTGTCCGTCTTGCATATATTCTGTTTTCAACGAACCTACATACGTATGATAGCCTAAAATGTTTTCTAAATCGCCTTTTTTCTCAGGTTTTAATAATCCTTCTACGGTTCCTGCAGGTAATTTATCAAAAGCAGCATTAGTTGGCGCAAATACAGTAAATGGTCCGGCATTACTTAAAGATGTTACTAATCCTGCAGCTTTTACTGCTGTAACCAATGTAGTGTGATCTTTACTTCCCATTGCGGTTTGCACAATATTTGGAGCAGAATTTTCATCTACTACATTTTCTTGTCCTCCAGATGATACTTCTGTAGTTTCAGATGTTGGTTCTGATGCTGTTTCTTCGCCTTGTTTACATCCAAATGTGATAAGTAAACTGGCTAATAATAAAGTTTTAATGGAATTTTTCATATTTGTATAAATTTATATATACAAAACCCGTAGTGCATTATAAAAAAAGTTGCTCAAAACACTAAAAATTAGTATATTGTATTGACTACCAATCAAATACAATTATGAGCAACCTTGAAGCAAATTACAAATTAATTTTCAAAGAATTAAGTAAAATTTCAGACGCTGAAAACTTTTACTTCAAACCCATTAAACCAAACCTGTCTGATTTAGAATTAATTAGCTTAACTATTTTGGCGGAATTTAAATCAATAGACTCAGAGCATCAACTTTTTAGAGAAATCAAAGGTTGGGAAATTGAGACTAAAATCGAACGAAGTGTTTACAATAGAAGAAAACGAAAATTGTTTCCTTACATTGAAAAATTAAGAATAAAAATGGCTGAAAAATTTAATAAGTTTGAAAACTATTTTGTAATAGACAGTATGCCTTTAGAAGTATGTAAAATGGCTCGTTCTTCTAGGAGTAAGATTTGTAAAGAAGTAGATTATGCCATTCCTAACAAAGGATTTTGTGCTTCGCAAAATTTACATTTCTATGGTTATAAACTTCATGCTATTTGCACCATTAATGGCGTTTTTCAAAGTTTTGATTTATCGCCAGCTTCTGTACATGACATCCATTACTTACAAGATATAAAAACACAACTTTCAGATTGCGTAATACTTGGAGATAAAGGATACCTTTCCCAAACGATTCAACTTGACTTGTTTAATGAAGTGAATATAGAATTGGAAACGCCAAAAAGGAAAAATCAGAAAGATTATAAACCTCAGTTTTATCAATTCAAAAAATACAGAAAACGTATAGAAACTTTATTTTCTCAATTATGTGACCAGTTCATGATTAGAAGAAATTATGCAAAGTCTTTCGAAGGTTTTAAAACTAGAATTTTAGCAAAGATTACTACTTTAACAACAATTCAATATCTCAATAAATTTGTATTCAACAGAAATATTAACAACTTAAAAATTAATCTTGTTTAATAATGCACTACGGGTATATACAAAGTACTTGATTATCTGATGATTATTTTATGCGTAGAATCATAAAAAAATACTTTTTTATCCTTTTTTTGTAAAAAAAGTGGTCCATAAAATACTTGCGAAAAGAAGTATGGCAATTCCAAACAAAGCCTCATTAATAAAAGGAATTAATGTATAACTAAAAGACGCAACACCTTGAATTCCTAACACAACTTCATTCAAAACAACGCCAATGCTAAATAATACTAGTCCTAAAACGGTTTTCTTATTCACTGCTATAAAATCATTCACATAAATATAAAACAATAGAAAAAGCGAAATAATAGCTAACAAAATCAGATGTAAATAAGCAATTATTATAGGTCTAAAACCAAAGGCTAATTTACTAATTGCAGGAACGGTGGAACCTAATTGTAATAGGAACTTCGCACTCAAAGCAAAACTGATAAATAAAATCAGATATTTTAAATAATTTGGAAGATTTACGAAGATGGATTTATTTTCTTTAAAAATAGTAGTTTTAAATAGTAAATACCAAACGACTACTTGAACAATTGCCGAAATAGCAGTTAAAATATAAATTAGTAGTGGTAAATCTAACCAAAGTGTTGATAGAAAATATCCAGCAATACAGGACCAAAATAGCAATACAAAAGATTGCGAATAAATTCGTTTGGAATAAATCGTTACTTTTAAATAATCCAACAACAATCCCATACAAGCAAAGAAAAACCAACCATTATATTGAAAATGCAAATAGTAATAAATGGAAGCTAAATATTCATTCTGATGGATGTTTTTGGTTGCCATCATATAAGCTAAAGCAAAAGTTCCGAGTGACGATATCACATTAAAAAATAGTGCTGCTTTAAACCATTTTGTTGCTACAGAAGTTGTTTCGAGTTGTTTGCAATCTTTAAAGAAAACATATGCAAACCAATAAGAAACAAAAATAGAAAGGGTTGAAAAAGTAATAGAAATCGCTCCATAACCTTGCATAATAAAGGAAATTAGCATTACATAAGAGCAAATTAAATTCCCAATTAATATAAGATTGTATTTCTTTAATGCGATTTTGTTGAGTGTATTGTGTTTTTGTAGAAAGGCAATGAGCAACGTCATTAAAGTATGCGTAACCCAACCAGCAAAGGCAAAATGAGAATGGGAATGTTGTACACTTTTTTGATCGAGAAGCGGAAATTCAAACAGAATTTTATAACGCATTAAAAGTCCTAATAATGCAACAAGCATCAGATTAAAAATCGAAAACCGAATCCAAAAAGTTGTTTTAAAAGACATCAGTAATATAATTTATGATTAATAATTTCCACTTTATTCGTTTTGCTCATTCTTGAAAGTTCTCGAATCACAGTTTCTACACGTAAACCTGTAAAGTTGGCAATTTCTTGTCTTGTAAATTCTACCAATTCTTTTTTAGGACAATCGGGGTTTTTGTGGGCATTTAAAAAGGCTAAAATTCGAAACTCTGGTTTCTGATTCACAATATCTTTTGTGGTTTTGGCTTTGGTGTGAATTCGTTCTGCCATTAAATTCAAGAATTGCTTCTGAATAAAAGGATATTCCTCTAAAATCTTTAAAAACTTCTCCTTCGAAATTTTTATTATTTTGGAATCTTTAAAGGCTACTGCAGTGGAAGGATACACTTCATCAATAAACAAAGGTGGTTCACCAAAACTATGACCATTTTTAAAATAGCCTTGAGTAAACTCTTTTCCTTCTTCATTGGAATTGTACATTCTTACGCAACCATCGATAATTTGATAATAAAAATTCGCTGATTCATCTTCATGAAAAATAATTTCATTTTTCTTGTACTCCTTGGCAATAGCGCCCCAAGTAAATAATAAATCTAAATCAATCTGCATAAAGTAGTTGTGTTGAAGGCTTTAATTCTTTTAGATAAAGCACAAATTAATTTCAATAAAAGTAAAAAAAATATGACTGAAATCATACTAGACCTTAATTTATTTCTTGTAAATTTGTCCCATGAAACAATTACTAATCATATTAACCGCGCTAATGTTCCTGAAGCCAATACTCCCGGTTTTAGAGTATGCCGTGAATTATGATTACATTGTAACTAACCTTTGTGAGAATAAATCCAAACCCGAATTAAAATGTA
>NZ_DITB01000043.1:3270-19910 GCF_002422095.1 Flavobacterium sp. UBA6195 | reverse complement strand
TTATTAATCGATACACAAACGATTCGCTCACTTTATGACCAGTTTTAGACAAAATTAACATCTCTTTATCATTAATTTGCTCTAAATTATTTCTTTGGGTTTTATAAATTCTATATAAGTTCAAAGTACAATCTAACATAGGAATAACCCGCTCTTTATTTCTTTTTCCAACAACTCGAATTGATTTTTGAATCTCATTAATACTACTCAGCTTTAAATTAATCAATTCAGCCCTTCTGATTCCGGTAGTATAAAAAAGCTCTAATATGAGTCGATTTCGAATGCCTTCAAAATCATTCATACAGTCATTATCCAAAAAAACATCATTAATTTCTTTTTCCGAAAATGGAATTTGAATCTTTTTTGCAGTCTTTAATGATTTGTGTTTTAGAAGTGGATTTACAGAGATTTGCTTAACTTTTAATAAAAATTTATAAAAAGATTTTAATGCTGATATTTTCCTATTAACAGAAGTAGTTGACATGTTATGTTCCATTAGAACAACTATCCAACTTCTAATATTTGGATAAACAACTTCTTCAAGATTGATAGATTGCTCTTTAAGATACTCTTGAAACGAATTAATATCATCTAAATACGCTCGAACCGTTAAAGGAGAATAATTTTTCTCTTTAACCAAATAATCTTGATATGCTTGTAGATTTGTAGCCATAAAAAAACCGCTAAAAACAAAGTTACACTTTATTATTTAGCGGTTAGTATAGTTTATTCAAAAATATTAACTTTCTAATGAGTCTCTCAATCCTTGAATATAAGCTGCTTTTTGAATTTTAGCTCTGTTTAAAACAGATGGCTTAATGAAAGCTTGACGTGCACGTAACTGACGAACAGTTCCTGTTTTATCAAATTTTCTTTTATAGCGCTTTAATGCTCTATCGATATTTTCTCCGTCTTTAATTGGTATAATTAACATAATATAGACACCTCCTCTCGTTAAGGGTGCAAATGTAGCAATTATTTTTCAATTACAAAACATCTATTTGTCAAACTTTTAAAGAAAAAGATTTTATAAAACAAGAACTCCTATCTATTTAGACAGGAGTTCAACATTATTTACTAAATTTATTTAACCGCTGGTTTGTAATTTTGATTATCAATTATCATTTTTGATAAAATTTCTTTTAAAATTTCAGAAGTTCCTCCACCAATTGGACCTAAACGACTATCTCTCAACAAACGGGCTAATGGATACTCTTCCATATAACCATAACCACCTAACATTTGCAAACAATCATAAATTGCTAAATCTGCAACTTTGGTCGATTTCAATTTTGCCATGGTTGCTTCTTTAACCACATATTCTCCTTTATTTAATCTTGCTACAGCAGCATAATTAAATATTTTACAATGTTCCACTTCTGTTGCATGTTCTACCATTGTATGTCTTAAAGCTTGGAATTTATTAATTGTACTTCCGAAAGCTTCGCGTTGTGACATATATTCAATAGTATATTCAATTGCATATTCTGCTCTTGCATGAGCATTGATTGCCATAATTAAACGTTCTAAAGCAAAATGTTGCATGATATACGGGAAACCTTTTCCTTCTTCACCCATTAAATTTTCTAATGGAATTTCCACATTGTCAAATGCAAGCTCTGCTGTATCTGATGCTCTCCATCCTAATTTATCTAACTTAGTTGCTGAGATACCTGGTGTTTTTGCATCCACCAAAAAGATACTAATTCCTTTATTCCCTAATTCTGGATTAGTTTTAGCTGCTAACACATAGTAATCCGCATAAACACCATTTGTTATAAACGTTTTAGAACCATTTATTATAAATTTATCACCGTTTCTCACAGCAGTTGTTCTCATACCAGCAACATCACTTCCCCCAAATGGCTCTGTGATGCATAATGCTCCAATTTTTTTTCCAGCAATACTTGGCGCTAAATAATCCTTTTTAATTCTTTCATCCCCTTCTGCATTTAAATGTGTCATAGCTAAATAAGCATGCGCCCACATAGCAGCCGCAAAACCAGAAGATTTTACTTTTTGAAGTTCTTCCAAGAAAATAACCGTATAAAATAAATCCAAAGCCATTCCACCATAAGCTTCTGGATAATTCAATCCAAAAAAGCCCATTTCACCGAATTTCTCCCAAATAAAACGCTCAATTGTTCCTGTTTTTTCCCATTTTTCAATGTGAGGCACCACTTCTTTGTGTAAAAAATCTCTAAAACTTTGTCTGAATAATTCGTGTTCTTCTGTAAAATACATTGAATTCATAAATCTATAATATAGGTTGTTTTATTGGTATTGTTTTAAAAATTCAAATATAAGGCGATTATATTTATTTTTTCATTAGGCATTCCCTTAATTTTTGTTAAATCGTCAGTACTTTTAACCCCATTATTCATAGTTCGATAAATAACTATCTCTTTAGCTATTGAATAATTAAAATAGGGAAATTTTGCCAATTCTTTTTGAGACAAATCGTTTATAGCAATTTTCTTTAATCCGGTTTGTGTTTTAACTGCAAATCGTTTTTCTAAATCTGCTAAAGCCTCTGGACTAATTCCCCATATAAATTGAAACTGCTCCATACTAACGAAGCATCCTAACTTCTCTTTCTCTTGTAAAATCTTATCTGCTAATTTTTCTCCGATACCGTAAACCTCAATTAAATCTTCTCTTGTTGCACTATTGATATCTTTTTGAACTATTTTTTCTTTTTCCTTTGGTAAAAACTTATGAAACTTTTCTGAAGTAACATTTGTTTTGTTTTTAACCCAATCTGGAAATTTGAAGTACGGACTAATCTTAGAAAGAAATACATCTGAAACTTGAGTCACGTGCTGAAAATCTTCTGCAGAATTTACAAATTTTCCTTTTTTTCGATAAGCATGCAAACGATCAATTTCCTGAATTGACATTCCTAATTTATAGCCTTTATAATCGGAAATATAATTGGGATTAAATGGATAAATCGTATCTTTTTTGGTTGCTTGACTATTTTTTAAACTGTCAATTTCATTTTGCACTGACAACCAAGCTTTGTCTTCTGAATTACTATTTGCAGACACGAAATTATCTTTAAGAAAAAAATAACCTAATTGCACTAAAATAATAATGGCAAACAACAAAAAAATCCCACTTCTGTGTTCTCTTGAAAACAGGAAGTAGGATTTTAGTTTATTCATTTTGAAAAAATTAATCGTTTTTTCTTATTGTTTCTTCATCATTTTCTGAAAAAGAATCAGGTTCTTGAGTTGGAGGAGTTGTCAAAACTTTATAAAAAAAGTAAAGCGTTAAAGCAATAACTATTCCTTGCGCTAAAACCATAGTAACTAATGCTGCTGAATTCATAATGTGGCCCTCCCTTCTTTAACACGTTTCTTATAAGCAACGTAAACAATTACAGAAATAAATACAAAAAGCGTTAACAATAACATTCTACCTATAAATTTATATAAAGTATTATTCGTAAAATCACCTTTAGCAATAGCATCACCAGGCTTAATTACATCTCCTACTTTTACAATAACTTCTTGATTTAAATTTGCATCAAATTTATATTCTTTTGTATCATTAAATTTTTCAACAAGAACTTGATTTGAAACTTTGTCGAATTTCTTTCTTTCGTTTTCAAATTCAAATTTAACATAATCAGATTTTACTTCAACAACTTTACCTGACATCTTTCCAGAACCCTCAAAATTTTCAGCAAAATAATTATCGGCAAACCATTCTTTATTTCTTGTGTCGTTATTTTGAATTTGATTAGCCCAATCAGGTATACTAGTTACCAATACTGCACCTAACAATAATGGCGTGATTATTAAAATAACATATTTAAAGAACTTAGGCAATTTGATATCAGCTCCTTTATTAATTTCTTCCCATCCTCTGTTAATTCCGAAAATATAAGAAAACAATACTGTTTCTAGGAAAGCGAATACAACTAAACTCACAGTTCCTGCCCAATAATCATATTGATCAAAAACACCTTGATTATAGAAAATTACAGTTGGCAATCCCATAATTAAAGCTAATGCTCCAAATGACCAAGCCCCTTTATTTTTAGACCATCCAAATTCATCAGACATAAAGCCCATCCATGGAGTTCCCATTGCTAATGAAGAAGTAATCCCCGCAAAGAATAGAAGTCCAAACCAAAACACTCCTGCTAAGATTGCTAGCACACCGCCCCATTGTTCGAACAAATAAGGCATTGTTTGAAAAGCCATACCAAAACCAGCATTTTGAATAACCCAATCTAATCCTAAATATCCTGCAGCAATTGGAATTACAATTAAAGAACCTAAAACCACTTCAACGAATTCATTCATGAATCCGGCAGAAACAGCATTTAAAGCTACATCGTCTCTTTCTTTTAAATAAGCAGCATAACAATGAATTGTTCCCATACCCACGGAAAGTGTAAAGAAAATTTGTCCAGCAGCTGCTAACCAAACTTTTGGATTTGCCAACGAATCAAATTGTGGCGTCCACAAAAAATTTAATCCATCCCATGCATTTGCATTTGGAAAAACATCCGATGCTCCACTAGTACCTAAAGTAACACCTCTGACTGCTAAAATCACACCAAATAAAATCAACAGTGGCATTCCAATCTTAGCAACTTTTTCAATACCTCCTAAACCTTTAGATAAAATCCAAGTATTTAATAATAAACATAAGATATAAAAAACAACTGCTTCATAGGGAATCCCTGTCGTAGATTGAGAAATATCTACATAAGAATTAAAGAATCCTGCCACATCTGCTTGACTCATTCCATTAAACGTTCCAACAATTGAATGATAAACATAAGACATTGTCCAAGACTCAATATAACAATAATATGCGGCAACGGCAATATTAGTAAATATCCCAAAAACTCCAATATATTTCCAAATACGACCTTTAGCCATTGTATCTAAAATATAAGGTGTACTATGATTACCAAATTTCCCACCAAAACGACCTGTTGACCATTCAATCAACAACAATGGAATACCCATTAATAAAAAACAAACTAAATAAGGAATAATAAAAGCTCCTCCTCCATTTTGAACTGCTTGAACTGGAAATCTTAAAAAATTCCCTAATCCAACAGCATTTCCAGCCATGGCTAAAATAAGTCCAACACGTGAACCCCACGATTCTACTTTTGCAGTCATATAATTATATTGGTTGTTAATTTTTCAAAGATAAGAAAACAATCTAAAAAACAAATAAAAGTTGCGTTTAATGAAATTTTACAAGTCAAAAACTGAACTTCTTTTAGTTTTTATCATATCTTTTAACTTTAAAAGAAAAGCTAAAGTAAGATACAATCCAAATCCCAAACCTACTGTTATAAAAGAAATATAGATAAAAAACAAACGCACGTTAGTAGCTCTCATCCCTAATCTATCAGCCAATCTGGATGCTACAAAAAAACCGTGTTTTTCAAAAAAATGCAATAGGTTCTGAACCATTATTAGATATTTTTTTTCAAAAATACGATTATTTTTTAAGAATAAAATGTCCAATAGTACAATCTAAACACTTTTTATGATCGCAATAATTCTTTTTTAATTCTAATAAGGCTTGAGATTCATAAACATTATTCACCTGCAATCCGAATATCTTAAACTTTTCGATAATTACATTTTGTTCGGCTGGAATTAAAGTTGCCAAATCAATCAATTCTTGAGTAATCTCTTTGTTCTGACTTCTGGCATAAGCAAATCGAAGCGGAATGATTGTATTTATAACCAATAAATCTATGAATGATTTAGAAAGCTTTTTCATCTTTTTCGAACTTTCTTTATCAAAATTATAATGCGTTTCCCAATATTTACTGACACCTAGATTAAAAATTTGATATAATTCACTTATGGAAGTACTATTCATAACCAATGAAAAAAGATTCTTTCGATGAAAATACAAATTAGCCAATTGCGCCAAGCGAATAGTAGGAAAATTATCAGGGCGATGCTTGAAAAATTCTACAGAACCAATTACTTTTTCTTGTAATTGATATTTCTGAACTAAGTAAGCATAGGATTTTTGCAGTTCTTTTGCATAACTATCTTGAAAATCATGAGAAAGTAAATTTGCTTGACCTAACAATAAAGCTTCCAGTGATTCTAAAGAAAAAGATTCTTTTCGAATCACGTGAAACGGAATAGATTTGGCAACTTTAAAAAACAATTCTCCATTGGTATTCAATCCGAAGTTTTTAGCCAAAAGATAAAACAAAACCGCTTCCCAATCTTGATTAGAAGTTTCAACCAATTCAAAAATCAGTTGCGATTTTCTTTCTAAGCGTTCAAAAAATAAGCGTTCTTGCCAATTCTTAAAGATAAAATTATCAACATTTTGTAGTTCATTTTCACAATAAATCCAGGATTTCTGACTTACTAATGACTGATATTTATGCAAATCTGAAAGTGCGACGTATTCTTTAAGTTCTACTGTTGGGATTTCCGAATTATCTTTCCTAAAAATAGGCACATCATATTCCCAAACCACATGCAAAATCACCGAATCATAATTTGAATCTTTCTCATGATTATGAACATACCAATCTGATGACTTGAGATGAATTTCAACATTTCCAGCCCATTTTTGATTTCCAATAATAAGTTGCGCATTGAAAAAATCAGGTCCGGCAAGTTGTAAATATTGACCCGAATTGAGAATCTGAATCGATTCTCCTTTTGTAGTTTTTAAGTTGGCAATATCAAATTTCTTGAATTGCCAAACGTGGTGCAAAAAATCTTCTTTCATTCTGTATGGCGTATATAATTGAAAAACAAAGGTATTAAAATAAAAAAACCTGCAAAAATAAATTTACAGGTTAATCAAAAACAAATATCCAATTCTTATTTTATTGAACCGATAATATCATATTTGGTAATAATGTGATGTTTACCATTTCCTAAATCAATTAAAACCGCTTGGTTATCTTTATTGATTAGTTTAGAAACTTCTTCAACTGGCGTTCCAATTTTTACAATTGGAAACGGTTTCCCCATTACTTCTCGAATTGGTAGTTCAGCAGTATTTTTATCCGAAATAAAACTTTGGAATAAATCTGATTCATCAACAGAACCTACAAAACCATTAACATCAACTACAGGAATTTGAGAGATTTTATATTTTCTCATTCTTTCAATTGCGTGCGAAACTAATTCTTCTGTACGAACAATCACTAATGGTTTCTCGATATGTTCTTTGATCAAATCTTCTGCTTTGGTAATTTCTTCTTCTAAGAAACCTCTTTCGCGCATCCAATCATCGTTAAACATCTTTCCAACATAACGGCTTCCAGAATCGTGAAATAAGACCACAACTACATCTTCTGGACCAAAATTTTCTTTTAACTGCAATAAACCTTTTACAGCGGCTCCAGCAGAGTTTCCAACAAAAATTCCTTCTTCTAAAGCAATTTTTCTTGTATAAACAGCTGCATCTTTATCGGTAACTTTTGTAAATCCATCGATTAATGAAAAGTCAACATTCTTTGGTAAAATATCTTCTCCAATTCCTTCGGTAATGTAAGAATAGATTTCGTTCTCGTCAAAAATTCCTGTTTCGTGGTATTTTTTGAAAACAGAACCATAGGTATCAATTCCCCAAATTTTGATGTTTGGATTTTTCTCTTTTAAATATTTAGCAGTTCCAGAAATTGTTCCACCTGTTCCAACACCTACAACAAAATGAGTAATTTTTCCTTCAGTTTGTTCCCAAATTTCAGGACCCGTTTGTTCGTAATGTGCAATAGCGTTACTTGGATTATCGTATTGATTTACGTACCAAGAATTTGGAATTTCTTCCCCTAATTTTTTTGAAACTGAATAATATGAACGTGGATCGGTTGGTTCTACATCGGTTGGACAAACGATTACTTTTGCTCCAACTGCACGAAGAATATCCGATTTTTCTTTTGATTGTTTATCTGAAATCACAAAAATACATTTGTAACCCTTTACAATTGCAGCTAAAGCTAATCCCATTCCAGTATTACCTGAAGTTCCCTCAATAATAGTTCCTCCTGGTTTTAATCTTCCATCTGCTTCAGCATCTTCAATCATTTTTACGGCCATTCTATCCTTAACGGAATTTCCTGGATTGAATGTTTCTACTTTAGCCAAAACTAAAGCATCCACTTCAGCAGTTACTTTATTTAATTTTACTAAAGGTGTATTCCCAATAGTTTCTAATATATTTTTTGCGTATTTCATCTGAAATTTTGAATTATTTTGCAAAGATAGTGTGAATTTTATAAATAAAAAACCAAGACAAAAGGCTTCTTATTATTTAAAGAAATTCCATTCTAAACCGAAACGAACCATAAAATCTCGATATGGATAATTTGGAGCGGAATAATAATTATAACCCGTAAAAGAAGAATTAAAATGTTCTGCTTTTAGATAAATTCTAGTTTGTTTAATTCTAGCATTTATGAAAAAATCAAACATTGGAAAATTACCAAACTTTGTTTCATTTTGAACATAAAATTCTCCAATTAATGGATTATAATCGTTTCCATAATATTTAGAGAAATATTGAAATGTAACTCCAGTTTGCAAGAACATTGCTTTCTTAAAAACATGATCTGAAAAGTATAAAGTGCTACGTGTAGTAAGTTCTGGAACGTTAACTATATCAGAAGCTTGATCTACTTTTTGGTATAAAACTGTGACATCTAAACCTAATTTCCAAAACTTAATGTCTTTATTAGCATTTACTGAAAAATAATTAATGGTTTTGTCATATTGCATAGGTTTAACAGTAAGTTTAGTTATATCATCAGTTATATTATCAAAATACAAATGATCATTTAAAACTTTATATTGCACACTAGTATTTAACCATTTTGTAAAGGCAGAAAAAGAAAGTTGGTTAAGTTTTTCATTTTTAAAATTATTTAACCAATTATAATCTACATATCTACTTTGATATAATGTATAATTTAAGTTAGGTAAACTGTTTAATTTTTGATAATTAAATTCAAGTTTAATATTATCATTAGGTGTATAATTAAGCATTGCATGTACATTTGAAATTGACTGATTAGAAATCGTTTGAGCCAATTCAATTTTTGCAGTTAAATTGCTTGTAAAATAAGTATAATTTCCACCTAACATATTTATTCTATAAGAGATAGCATTTGGAACTACAATATTCCCTAAGTTATCATAAACTAAACTATTATAATAATAATTGTAGTTGTTATCATCAATATAAAAATTTAAACTTCCAAAATTTTTAGTTTTATAGCCAAGCCCTATTTTATTGTAAAAATTATTAAAACGGGTTTTATTATTAATACTATTTGAAAATGCATCGCCAAAACGCGTACTTGTACTTGACTGAGTAAATTCAAAAAACTTATATTCAGTATTAAAAGTATGGGTAAAGACTAAACTATTTGGATTGTTCTTATTTAGGAAAAAAGAATGTTCAAGAAACAAACGGTTTCCTTTCAATAGTGAGGTTGCGTCTTTAAAATATACATCAAGTCTATCACGTTGATCATTTGGTGGATTACTTTGCTCGAATAATTTAGTATCAATTATACCTCCATTTTCTTGATTTGAAATATCTTGAGCGGTAAAATGAGCATTTAAAAAATAATGTTTGTTTTTAGTAAAATAACTTGTTGTAAATCTAAAATTACCCGAACTAGATATGTTATTAATGTATTTTCCATTAGATCGCAAACCTTTATAAGCAATAGAAAAATTAAAATTTGGCTTAGTGTTAACTGTTAGAAAAGCATCTAATGACTGACCTTGCTCCATCACCGTTTTATAGTATAACTCTGTTAGCGGTGTAGGAACAGAATAATATTTAATATCAGAAGCTTGTAAATAATTAAAGTGTTTAGCTGAAAATCCAAAACTTGGTAATATACTCTTTTGAATAAGTCCAAAATTTAAAACATTGTAAGTATGCCCTTCATTAGCAAAAGGAATCAATCCAAAAATATCTTTTCTAAGAAAATTATATTTATACTCATTTTTTATTGACAAAGAAGTATCCACATAAGTAGTATCTTTCTCTAAAGAATAAATTTTATAGAGTTTAATAGAAGGCTTTATTTCTTTGCCTTGTTGTAGTCCCTTTTCTAAATCACCCTCATCAACAACTTGTGAAAAAACAAAAGAAGAAAGAAACAAAAATAAAATGGATAAGTAAATCTTCATTACATTAAAATATTAGCAAATGTAATGAGAAAATAGGGAATAAAAAAAGCCCCTAAAAGGGGCTTTTAAAAGAAATACTTTTAATTAGTTAAAAAAATTACCTCTTTGAATATTTTTAACTGGTTTAGTAATATTTACTCTAGGAGCTGCTGCTCTACCAGAAGCAACAAACTGACCGTTTTTAGAGAAAGTAAAAATTCCATTTTCTACAGTTAATGTAGCAACATAAATAAACTCTTGAACATAGTTTGGAGTATTTCCAAAATCAGAATCTACAGCATCAGCAGCATCTTGAACAAAAGTTCCAGCAAAAGGTGAGTTGTATCTAGAGTAATTAATAGTCATTGGAATATTAAAAGTTGGGATACCAACTGAAGCTAGTGTTGCGTCGTCATATACATTCATATATATAGTATAAACACCATCTTCAACATCTCCTAAACTTACAGTGAATTCTTCAGGGCAAGCACTGGTTGCGGCAGCATATCCTGTAATGTCATCTCCATTTTCGTCTAAAACATAAACGTCAACGTCGTAACCTACATCACATAATCCAAATGCATAACCTGGAATATTTCTATCCCATGCGAACTCTAAAGTTAAATCACCGTAATCAGTAATATTGAAAGACAAATTAGTAGTAGCCAATTTGATATTAGCATCAAACTCACTACCAACTTTTAATGCAAAAGTTTCAGTACCTTCATCTTCACTGTCTCCAATGATTGTTACAGTACCAACACCAGAAGTACTCCAAGCTGGAATGTAAACTTGATGATCGAATTCAAAATCTTCATCTTCAGTTGCTGTTCCAGAAACTAAAGAAACTGTTACATAAGTATCAACTGGTTGTGCAGCCACTAAATTTACAGCAAATTCAATGGTTTTATCATATCCTCCTTCGTTGAAGGTACTCACAGAGTTAACATTCAAATAAGGAGAAACCGCTGAAACAGAAGCACTTCCATCATTAACTTCAATAACAGAGTCACCTGTTGCATCATCTTCATTACAAGAAGTTGTTAATAAACCACTTGCAAAAACTAAGAATAATGCTAAAATATTAATTTTATTTTTTTTCATAATTTTAAAAAATTAGTTTGGTGTATAAACATTTCTGTGCGGTTGAAATACAGTATTTCCACTAAAACCAATAGAATATTCTATAGTAATTACTCCTGTTACTGGATCAACAAAACTTGCAGCTTTCTGCGCAGCGGACTGAGATACAGCATTAGAATATGCATTCCCTAAATTTGTAGAGGTAACTGTTAAGGAACCACAAACATCACTAAAATTAAAACCTGCATCAACTTGAAGAACAGTTGTTCCAGTAGTTGTACCAGCTCCAGTACCAGGGTCTGCACCAGGTGAATAAAAACGACCAGTAGTTGAAGTAATATAAGCACCATCACCAGTAGAAGTAATAGTCTCAAATGGCCAAACAATCACTAAAGCAGGATTATCTAAACGAGTAGTAACACAAGTATAACTACCCGCTAAGAAAGAACCACAAGCTACAGTAACTTTGGTTTTCTTAGCACTTAAATGAGCTGTAGAACCATCAGTTAAATTTGCAACATAGGTTAACTCCCAGTAATCACCAATTTGCAAAGCAATATCGTCTGTTGTAGACATAGGACTACCATTAAAAGTAAGACCAGAAGCTAATGCAGAATATCCAAAATCAAAAGAAATTGTTTCATGTTGACTTGCAATTGGAAAACTAATATTTTGCATTAAAACTTTATTAGAAGAAACAATTTCTTCTGTTGGAGTTCCAACATTAATTTTACCAAAATATTGTTTGTATACATCAACACTTTCAATTTTCTCATTTCCTTGAAAAGCAGAAAGAGAAACTGATTTTGTTTCAGTATCAAGTGCACCTTGCGCATAAGTTATAGCTCCGGTAACATTTTCAAGTAAACCACCCTCAACTTTATTTCCAGTTAAGGTATCACTATCTTCCTCGCAAGAGAATAATCCCAATGCCAAGAAAGTAAATAAAGATAATTTAAATATTTTTTTCATAATCATTTTTTTTAGTTCATCCACCAAACATTTGACAACATAGTATCTCCATTACTTAATGTAGCACTAGCAGCAGCATAGTTAACTTGATTGTAATTTTGAGAATCTGTTGAAAAATAGAATCTGCTAGGAATTTGAGCAATTGCAGCATTAGCAACAGGAGATAAGGCTGGATACCCAGTACGTCTCCATTCAGTCCAAGCTTCAATACCTTGACCATATAAAGCTAACCACATTTGAGTACCAATTTTTTCTCTAGCCTCTGACTGAGATGAAAAATCAACACTTGGATTAGAAGTGTAAACAGAAGCTGAACCTAAACCATTAAATTGGAAGTTAGCCTCAATACCGTTAACATAATGCACTTTAGCTTGAGTAACCCCACCAGGTATAATTCCTTCATTTGCAGCTTCAGCCAAGTATAACTGAACTTGTGCATAAGATAAGAAAACACCAGGTAAAGTTGGATCTAAGTATTTATTTCCAGGAGAAGAAAAACCATTGTAGTTACCAGGATTTTCAACACCAGGAGTATTACCAACGTATAGACCTGCATTATTTGTTTGAGCGAAGATAGGTAATCTTGGATCAATTAATGAATTCAAAGTTGATACTAAAACAGAACTTACTTTGTACTCGTTTCTGTTACCATAAACGATTGTTTCGTAAATTGGGTTTGCATCAGGTTGTGAAGCTGTATAAGCTAACTCAGCAGAATCACTGTTTGAAGACATTAATAAACCAGAAGCAACTAAACTTTGTACGTCTGCAGAAACATTTCTCTTTTTAGAAATTCTCATTAAAGCTTTTAATTTAAGAGAAGCAGCAAATTTTCTCCATTTAGTAACATCACCACCATAAACTAAATCAGCTGATGATGTGAAATCTCCTGTACCAGAAGCAAATAATACTTCTGCTCTATCTAATAAATCTATTATACCATCATAAACCTCCTCTTGAGAATCATGTTTTGGTCTAATATTTCCAGGAACTACAGCTTCAGAAAAAGGAACTGGCCCGTAAACATCTGTTAGTATTTGAAATGCATTAGCTTGTAATACTAAAGAAATTCCCTGTAAATTTGTATTTCCTGCCTCAACTGCTAAATCATAAGCTGATTTAGACTCAGCAATTACACCAGCATATAAGTTAGTCCAAACCGCATTCATAAGGTCTCTTCTTGGAATATACTTTTCCTCATCATTGTACTGAACTTTTGACCAATGTTGAGCCCAACATAATCCCATATCACCACCAACCTGCGCATTATACATGGTATTTTGCGTAACAGTAATAGCAGTTGACAATAGCAAGTTTGGATCAGTTGTAGAAGGACTGTTTGGAGAGGTATTGATCTCTTCAAAATCCTTATCACAACTAACAGCAACAAATGCCATTGATGCAATAAATAAATAAATTATTCTTTTCATATTTAATTTTATTAAAATTTAACATTAATATTAAATCCGTAAGTTCTTGCTGATGGTAATTGACCAAATTCTTGACCTTGTTCACCATTAGCATTACTGAATGCAGATTCTGGATCGATATGAGGTGCCTTTTTGTATAGTAAAGCTAAGTTTCTACCCACAACTGATACTTTGAAATCTTGGATAAAAGTTCCTTTTAACCAGTTTTTAGGTAAAGAATATCCAAAAACAACTTGACGTAATTTTACATAACTAGCATCGAAAATACCACTTTCAGTAAAGTTAGAATAGTTGTATGCATATTGATTAAATGTTTTAGCATCAACAACAACGTTATTAGGAACATAACCTCCAGCTCCATCAGAAACAACACCATTACCAACCACACCAGTCTCACGACCAATTAAAGATTCTTCAAGAGTACCTGCATATCTACCCCACATATAAGACATTGAGAAAATATCTCCACCAATTTTAGCATCAACCAGAGTACTTAAATCAAAGTTTTTGTATTTGAATGTAAAATTAGCACCTCCAGTCCAATCTGGTGTAATATTTCCTAATACAGCTAACTCCGAGTTGTTAACTTTTGGCAATCCATTTTCATAAATAATGTCACCAGATTCAGTTCTTGCATAAGGGAAACCAACGATAGCTCCATAAGCTTGACCTGGAATGGCTTGTAATTTCATACCCCATTGATCTCCAAGTGTATATGAATCTGCACCACTTAAACTAGTAACTTCGTTTCTGTTTTTAGCAAAGTTTAAATCAATATCAAAAGAGAAATTATCTGTTTTAATAGGTGTTAAACCTAACTGTAACTCAATACCTTTATTTGTCATTTCCCCAGCATTTTCCCATGAAGATGTAAATCCTGAAGCCGCTTCAACTTGAAGAGCTAAAATCAAATCCGATGATTTTTGAGAATAATAAGTTGCAGCTAAACGAACTCTATTGTTATATGCATTAACATCAACACCAAATTCTGTACCTATTGTTTGCTCAGGTTTAATGTTTGGATTCCATTGTGTATTTGGTACTGAAGATTGCGTTCCAAAGTTATTATTTGCTAAATTAAAAGTTTTATTAGTTGAATACTCATCTAATCGTCCTGTTCCTCCAACTTTAGACCAACCAGCTCTTAATTTAACATAGTTTACTTTAGCATTTTGAAGACCTAAAACTTCAGATAAGACAAAAGATCCTGATACCGCAGGGTAAAAGAATGAATTATTCTTAGCTGGTAATAAACTAGACCAATCATTTCTACCTGAAAAATCTAAGAAAGCATAGCTTTTGTATGATAATTGTCCAAAACCAAGTACACTATTGATTCTTTGTTCAAAATAATCACTATCAATATTTGGAGTAGTATTAGCTTTTACATTAGATAAAGTAAATAATCCTGGTAACTCTAAACCTCCTGATAATTCACCAAGAACTCTAGTTCGAACTCTTTTTAAAGTATTCATCCCTCCGTTTAAAGATAATTTTAAATCAGAAGTTAAATCTGTTTGATACGTTAAAATTGTTTCTGCATTGATTTCAGAATATCTTCTTGCTGTTTCAGCATAGTAACCATCTTTGTATTCATTAGAACCAACATCAGCTCTAAGTGTTTCTCTTTGAGAATAGTGATCTAAACTTAATTTACCATTGATAGATAATTTATCGTTGAATTTGTAATTCAAATAAGTTGACCCTGTTACTCTATCTTGATCAAAAGTATTTCTATTTGTTTCTAATACCCAATACGGGTTATTTTGGAAAACGTTATTCCAATTTAATGGAGTACCTTCGGAAGCTGTTCCTGCAGGAGCTAATGGCAAGTTTCTCCAATTTTTAAAATCCGTAAAATTAACATTTCTTGCAGACCAAATAAACTGTTGAACAACGTTAGAAGAACTATAACCTACAGGAGGTAAGTTATTACTTTTATTGTTAAAGAAAGTAACATTAGCACCTGCAGTTAATTTTTCACCTAACTTCATATTTCCGTTGAAACCAACGTTGAATTTTTTAAAATCAGTAAAAGGAATCATCCCTTTTTCATCAGAATTACCAATAGATAATCTGAAGTTGTTGTTTTCTCCACCGCTAATTAATGTAATACTATTAGACTGAGCCACACCAGTATCATAGAAATTTTTCACGTTATTAGGATGAGAAATCCATGGAGTTGGCATACCTCCATATTTATAAGAATCCCATTGTACAAAAGATAAACCTCTGTCTAAAGCAGGACCCCAACTTTCATCAACTCCGTCATTATACCCTCCTCCAGCACCATCAACGAATTGAAAGAAATCAGAAGTAGCCCCTTGACCATAAGAGTTTTGATAATTTGGTAATAATAATGGATTAGAGAAAGTAATGTTTGAGTTGAAAGAAACTTCAAATTTGTCTTTCTTTTTACCTGATTTGGTAGTAATCAAGATAACCCCTTTACTTGCACGGATACCATATAAAGCAGCAGCAGTAGGCCCTTTTAATACAGTAACTGACTCAATATCGTCAGGATTGATACTTGCAGCACCATTAGGTAAATCTCTACCTCCACTTGAACTAGCATTACCATAGTTTGTATTATCAAATGGCACACCATCAATAACAAACAAAGCTTGGTTATCTCCTGTAATTGAAGAAGCCCCTCTCAACACAATTCTTGAAGAAGAACCTACAGCTCCAGAAGAGTTAGTAACTTGAACCCCTGCGATTTTACCAGAAAGAGCATTAACGATGTTAGACTCTCTAGCTTCTGTCATAGAAGATCCTTTTACAGACTGAGCTGCATACGTTACCGCTTTTTCTTCTTTTTTAATACCTAAAGCCGTAACAATTACTTCTTTACCTTCAACAACATCATCTTTTAAAGACACATTGTAAGAACTTGCGGCAGCAATAGTAATTCTAACAGCTTTTTTTCCTGTGTAAGAAATTACTAAAACTTCTCCTTGTTTAGCTTTGATAGTATAATTACCATCAAAATCTGTCGTAGTAC
>NZ_DITB01000043.1:0-3222 GCF_002422095.1 Flavobacterium sp. UBA6195 | reverse complement strand
TGAAAAATTCGCAAAAAGGTTGCGCCTAAAGTTGTATTTTTGTCAAAAAAAAGAATGTTAAGCAAAAGTTACAGTAATTTAATATTAGAATGCGGAACAGATGAAGCAGGAAGAGGATGTTTGGCTGGACCCGTAACAGCTGCCGCAGCAATAAGCCCCCTAACCCCCGAAGGGGGAATTACCAACGATGCTGTAAAAAGACTTTTTGAAGAACTAAACGATTCTAAACAACTTTCTGATAAAAAAAGGTTTGAGTTGCGCCCACTTATTGAACAAACTTCAATTTCTTTTGCCGTTACTCATATTTTTCCAAATGAAATTGACGAAATAAACATATTAAATGCTTCACTGAAAGCAATGCAAGAATCTGTTTTAAAATTAAATCAAAAACCTGAATACATAATAGTAGATGGAAATCGGCCATTAAATGGAAAATTAGGTATGAAACAGAAAATAGGAAAGATATTTACTATTGAAGAAATCGAACTTTTAAAATCCATTCCAAACACAAGTATTATTAAAGGTGATAGTAAATTTTTAAGTATTGCAGCTGCATCGGTTTTAGCCAAAACTTACCGTGACGAGTACATGGATAAAATTCATGAAGAGTTTCCCATGTATAATTGGAAAAAAAACAAAGGTTACCCAACAAAAGACCACAGAGAGGCTATTAAGAAATATGGTCCGTGCAAATATCACCGAATGAGTTTTAGATTATTGCCAGAGCAATTGAGTTTGGAATTTTAAACACTAACTAATACCATTTTTAATATTCATTTCATACACTATCTATACTTTATCTATGCTATATCTATGGAGTATCTATACTTAAACTATACTATTTCCGCTTCGAATAGATTTTGAAAATGTTTAAGAATTTTATTCTTTACTTCTTGCTCATCTACATTTCTATTTAATTCAACATGCATTGAAGTAACCGCTTTTCCTTTTATTCCACATGGAATAATATTATCGAAGTATCCTAAATCAGCATTAACATTTAGTGCGAAGCCATGCATGGTTACCCATCTAGAAGCACGAACTCCCATAGCACAAATTTTTCTTGCGAATGGTGTTCCTACATCAAACCAAACTCCGGTTTCTCCTTCGCTACGAGTTGCTTGTAAACCGTATTCTGCTAATGTTAAAATTATAGCTTCTTCTAAAAGACGTAAGTATTTATGAATGTCGGTGAAAAAGTTTTCTAAATCTAAAATAGGATAACCCACAATTTGTCCTGGTCCGTGGTAGGTAATATCGCCTCCTCTATTGATCTTGTAAAAAGTGGCTCCTTTTGCTTCCAATTGTTTTTCGGAAAGTAATAAATTTGTGATGTCACCACTTTTTCCTAGTGTATAAACATGTGGATGTTCTACATAGAGTAGAAAGTTAGGAGTTGGAAGTTGGGAGTTGGATTGTCTGTTTTTAATTTTAATATCCACAATTTCTTTGAATAATGCTTCTTGATAATCCCAAGTGTCTTTGTAATCTTTGTTTCCTAAATCTTGAAGTTGGACTTTTTTATTCATAGTGAACGAAATTGTGTTTTGAAAAGTGAAGCAAAGATACGAATAGTTTACTAATTAGCCCTGACAGGAGTGACATCCTTTTTGAAAAAAAGATATAACGGATGGCAGGAATATGGAAAGCAAAAAAGCCCGAACCATTCGCTCTTAAAAAAAGTATTCAGTGTTCAGTTGAAAGTTGGCAGTTTTTTAATTTATAGTTACATTTGCACGCTTAAATACAATATTATGCAACTTTCGGAACAAGAAATCATTAGAAGAGACAAATTAAACGCTTTACGCGAACTTGGAATTAACCCTTATCCAGCGGATTTATTTCCGGTGAATCACACTTCAAAGCAGGTAAAGGAAAATTTTGAAGAAGGTAAGAAGGTTATTTTGGCTGGACGTTTAATGAGTGTTCGTGATCAAGGAAAAGCTTCGTTTGCTGAATTACAAGATAGCGATGGAAGAATTCAGTTGTATTTTAATCGTGATATGCTTTGCCAAGGTGAAGACAAAACACTTTACAATCAAGTTTTCAAAAAATTAACCGATTTAGGTGACTTTATTGGAATTGAAGGCGAATTATTCATGACAAAAGTAGGCGCTATGTGTGTTCGTGTGGATGATTTTAAAATGTTGAGCAAAACATTAAAACCGCTTCCGTTGCCAAAAACTGACGAAGAAGGTCATGTGTTTGACGCGTTTACTGACCCAGAATTGCGTTACCGTATGCGTTACGTAGATTTAGTGGTTAATCCTCATGTGAAAGAAGTTTTTATGAAGAGAACCAAATTGTTCACTGCTATGAGAACGTTCTTCAATGAAGCGGGTTACATGGAAGTAGAAACTCCGGTCTTACAATCAATTCCTGGTGGAGCGGCTGCACGTCCTTTTATTACGCATCATAATAGTTTAGATATTCCATTATACATGCGAATTGCTAACGAATTATACTTAAAAAGATTAATCGTTGGTGGATTTGATGGTGTTTACGAATTTTCGAAAAACTTCCGTAACGAAGGAATGGACAGAACGCATAATCCAGAATTTACTGCAATGGAAATTTATGTAGCCTATAAAGACTACAACTGGATGATGGAGATGACTGAAAATTTATTAGAATATTGTGCTTTACAAGTAAATGGAACTACAGAAGCTACTTTTGGAGAACACAAAGTAAACTTCAAAGCTCCTTATGCAAGAATAACGATGACCGATGCCATCAAACAATTCACAGGTTTTGATATCACTGGAAAATCGGAAGATGAATTGCGCGAAGCTGCAAAATCTATGGGAATCGAAGTGAACGACACCATGGGTAAAGGAAAATTAATTGATGAAATTTTTGGCGAGAAATGCGAAGGTAACTTTATTCAGCCAACGTTCATTACGGATTATCCAAAAGAAATGTCGCCTTTATGTAAATCGCACCGAGATAATCCTGAATTAACAGAACGTTTTGAATTAATGGTTTGTGGAAAAGAAATCGCAAATGCGTATTCGGAATTAAATGACCCAATTGACCAAAGAGAACGTTTTGAAAACCAAATGGCTTTAGCCGCAAAAGGTGATGACGAAGCCAACGGAATTATCGACGAAGATTTCTTAAGAGCTTTAGAATACGGAATGCCTCCAACTTCTGGTTTAGGAATTGGAATGGATCGATTAATCATGTTCTTAACGAATAATCAATCGATTCAAGAAGTGTTGT
>NZ_DITB01000115.1 GCF_002422095.1 Flavobacterium sp. UBA6195 | reverse complement strand
GCATTGCGAACGGTTCCGTCAAAAAGTATATAGTTCATTATGTTGAATTGTTAAAGTGATGAATTGTTTAAAACAATACTCAAAAGTAGGAAGATTTAGGCAATAAAAAAAGCCTCACCTAAGTGAAGCTTTTCTCTATTTTGAAAAAGCGAAAAATTATTTAGCTTTTTTAGCGTATTTGCTGTTGAATTTATCGATACGACCTGCAGTATCAATAAGTTTAGATTTACCTGTGTAAAAAGGGTGAGACGTTCTAGAAATCTCCATTTTGAAAACTGGATACTCAACACCTTCGTGAGTAATAGTTTCTTTAGTTTCTACTGTAGATTTAGTGATAAAAACATCCTCATTTGACATGTCTTTGAAAGCAACTAATCTGTAATTTTCTGGGTGAATACCTTTTTTCATTTTGTAAATCTTTTTATTAAGCGATTATAATTTGTTTCGCGGCTTTAATTCTATAAAGGTGTAAACAACTTATAACCTTTTGGTTTATAAACATTTTTATTTGAGAGTGCAAAATTACATTTAATTTTTAATTTACCAATGTTTCTGTAACTTTTTTTTATTTTTTAACTCTTATCCTACAACGATTAGAATTCTTATATTTGTAAATTAATTAAACCAAAACAAACTATGAACGAAATTATCAAAAAAAACGGAATTACCTTCGGTATTATCACTGGAGTATTAAGTGTATTGATTACAACTTCTATTTACATTGTTGATTTATCTTTAATGACTAAATGGTGGCTTGGTATACTAATTTTAGTAGTTTATATTATTATTGGTTGTGTGTTATTAGTTAAAACCAAAAAAGATTTAGGTGGTTACATGAGTTTTAAGGAAGGCTTCACTACTTATTTTGTATCTGCACTTATAGGTATAGCAATTTCTGTTGTTTATAATATTTTACTTTTTAATGTAATTGATCCTGAAGCAGCAATTCGTTTAAAAGAACTTACACTTGAATCAACTGTTCAAATGTTAGAAAAATTTGGAACTCCCACTTCTGCTATCAAAGAAACAGTTGATAAAATGAAAGATTACAACCAATTTTCTGCAATTGAGCAAGCCAAAGGAAGTATTTGGAGCATAGTAGGTTCTGCAATTTTTGGTGCAATTTTAGCTGCAATTTTCAAAAAAGATAAACCTGTATTCTAAATGAATTTATCCATAGTTATCCCATTATTAAACGAACAAGAATCGTTACCTGAATTACACAATTGGATTGTGAAAGTGATGCAAGCGCACAACTTTTCCTATGAGATCCTTTTTATTGATGATGGTAGTACTGACGCTTCTTGGAATGTTATTCAAAAATTATCTCAAGAAAATTCAAATGTAAAAGGTATCCGTTTTCTTAGAAATTATGGAAAGTCACAAGCCTTGCATGCAGGTTTTGCAAAAGCACAAGGTGATGTCGTGATTACTATGGATGCCGATTTACAAGATAGTCCAGATGAAATTCCAGAATTATTCCGTTTAATTACAGAAGATAATTATGATTTGATTTCAGGTTGGAAGAAAAAACGTTACGATTCAGTTGTAGCGAAAAACATTCCTTCAAAATTGTTTAATTGGGCGGCTAGAAAAACTTCAGGCGTTAAATTGAATGATTTCAATTGTGGATTAAAAGCCTATAAAAATATTGTTATCAAAAACATTGAAGTTTCTGGTGAAATGCACCGCTACATTCCTGTTTTAGCTAAAAATGCTGGATTTGGGAAAATCGGTGAAAAAGTCGTGATTCATCAAGCTAGAAAATACGGAAGTTCTAAATTTGGAATGAGCCGTTTTATTAATGGCTTCTTAGATTTGATTACGATTTGGTTTTTATCTACTTTCGGAAAACGACCAATGCATCTTTTCGGATTATTAGGCTCCATTATGTTTGTGATTGGATTTTTATTCGCATTCTACTTAGGTATCGATAAATTATTCATCAACACAACAGGAAGATTAATCACCGAAAGACCGCAATTTTATTTATCGCTAACCGCGATGTTAATTGGAACTCAATTATTCTTAGCCGGATTTTTAGGTGAAATCATCCTAAGAACCAAAAACAACGAAGAACGTTATAAGATTTCAGAAGTACTATAATATTGTGAGAAAACAATAGTTCTCTCAAAACATACAGAATATGCATATCGAACAAAGTATTTTAAACAAAGTAAACGAGTGGTTAACCCCAACATTTGACGAAGCAACTCGAAACGCTATAGAAGAAATGATGACTTCGGCTCCAAAAGAGTTGGAAGAAAGTTTTTATAAAAATTTAGAATTTGGAACGGGTGGAATGCGTGGTGTTATGGGTGTTGGAACGAATCGTATCAACAAATACACATTAGGTAAAAACACGCAAGGTTTATCAGATTATTTACATAAATCGTTTCCAAACGAACAATTGAAAGTAGCAATCGCTTACGATTGTCGTCATAACAGTAATACATTGGCTAAAGTAGTAGCTGATGTTTTTTCGGCTAACGGAATTAAAGTATATTTGTTTTCAGATATGCGCCCAACTCCTGAATTATCATTTGCAGTTCGTCATTTGAATTGCCATGCAGGAATTGTTTTAACGGCTTCTCACAATCCACCAGAGTACAACGGATACAAAGTATATTGGCAAGATGGTGGTCAATTAGTACCGCCTCAAGATGCTGAAATTATCAAGGTAATCGAAGATTTAAAATACAGCGATATTAAATTCGAAGCGAACAACGATTTAATTGAATATATCGATACTGAAGTAGACGAAGCTTTCGCTAAATCAACGGTTGAAAATGCAAGTTTTAATACTCCAGCAGAGGCAAAAGCGAATTTAAAAATCGTTTATACTTCTTTACACGGAACTTCGATTAAAGCAATTCCAAACGTATTAGCAAAAGCTGGTTATATCGATGTAAATATCGTTCCTGAACAAGCGGAACCTAATGGTGATTTCCCAACCGTAGTTTCTCCAAATCCAGAAGAACCAGAAGCGTTGTCGATGGCAATTGCTTTAGCAGAGAAAATTGGTGCCGATATGGTCGTAGGAACTGACCCAGATTCTGACCGTTTAGGGGTTGCCGTTCGTGATTTAGATGGAAACATCAAATTATTAAACGGAAATCAAACGATGGTTATCATGACCGCTTTCCTATTAGAACAATGGAAACGCGCTGATAAATTCCAAGGAAATGAATTCATTGGTTCGACTATTGTTTCCACTCCAATGATGTTGGAATTAGCAGCAGCTTATGATGTAGAATGTAAAGTAGGATTAACAGGATTCAAATGGATTGCAAAATTCATTAAAGATTTCCCAAATCAGAAATTTATTGGTGGTGGTGAAGAAAGTTTTGGTTTTATGGTGGGCGATGCCGTTCGTGATAAAGATGCTGTTGCCGCTATTTTATTGGTAAGTGAAATTGCAGCGCAAGCTAAAGCTTCGGGAAGTTCGTTATACCAAGAATTATTGAATTTGTATATTGATTTTGGTTTCTATAAAGAACATTTGATTTCGATTACCAAAAAAGGAATTGAAGGCGCTAACGAAATCAAACAAATGATGATTGCTTTACGCGAAAATCCTTTAAAGGAAATCAATGGACAACGTGTGATTTGCATCGAAGATTATCAAGCTTCAAAAGGAAAAGACTTCATGAACAATGAAGAATTTGAAATTCATGTTCCAAAATCAAACGTATTGATTTACTATTTGGAAGACGGAAGTAAAATTTGTGCACGACCAAGTGGAACCGAACCAAAAATTAAATTCTATTTCAGCGTAAATGGAGATTTAGATACGATTGAAAACGCAAAATCAGTTGAAAAAGAATTAGATAACAAAATTGCTGGCATTATTTCAGCAATGAAATTAAACTAAATGGACCAAAATTTAAAGAAAATAATTCCGTTTGCTCTGAAGTACAAAAAAGATATTGTAATGAATGTTATTTATAATATTCTTTATGCTCTTTTTAGTACTTTATCATTTATTGCATTAATTCCAATGCTCGATGTTTTGTTCAAAGACGCTGAAAAAATAGTTAAAGAACCTAAATTAACTTCGATTTGGGAAATAACAAGCTACGGAAATGATTATTTATATTTTTACATAACAAAATTAACAAATGAAAGTGGTGCACAATACGCTCTTTTATTAGTAGTTTCTATTATTATTTCAACTTTCTTATTAAAAAACATTTTTAATTATTTAGCTCTAAATCATTTGATGCTTCTAAAAAATGGAGTTTTAAAAGACCTTAGAAACAAAATGTTTGATAAAATCATTAGTCTTCCAATTTCCTATTATTCAGAGAAAAGAAAAGGTGATATGATGGCAAGAATGTTAGGAGACGTTAATGAAGTAAGAAATTCGTTTTTTAACATCCTGGAATTGGTTATTAAAGAGCCAATGACAATTGTTTTCACTATTGGTGCCATGATTGTAATAAGTTTTAAATTAACTTTATTCGTATTTGTTTTTATCCCTATTTCTGGTTTTATCATTTCTAAAATTGGAAAAAGTTTAAAAGCAAAATCTAAAAGAGCACAAGATGAAAATGGTTATTTGATTTCGGTTGTAGAAGAAACCCTTGGCGGATTAAAGGTAGTTAAAAGTTATAATGCAGAAGGCTCATTTACAAACAAATTCAATAGTTCAATTCAAAGATTATATCGTCTAACAAACAGTATCGGAAGAAAAAACAACCTTTCTTCTCCTATGAGTGAATTCATGGGAATCGTTGTAATTGCTATTTTACTTTGGTACGGAGGAAATATGGTTTTGGTAGAAACCTTTGCTGATGGTTCTCCTCTACTTGAAGGCTCTAAATTTATTGCTTACATGGGATTAGCCTACAATATTCTAACTCCTGCAAAAGCAATTTCTAAAGCTTCTTATCAGGTAAAGAGTGGATTGGCTGCTGCCGAACGCGTTTTTGATGTATTAGAAGTTGAAAATACTATTACCGATAAAGAAAATGCAATCATAAAAACTTCTTTTGATACTTCCATCACAATTGAAAACATCAACTTTAAATATGAAGAAGAAAATGTTCTAAAAAACTTCTCGTTAGAAGTTCCAAAAGGAAAAACAGTCGCTTTAGTAGGACAATCAGGTTCTGGAAAAAGTACGATTGCGAATTTATTGACTCGTTTTTATGACGTACAAGAAGGAAGTGTAAAAATCGACGATATCGACATTAAAGACATGACGTTAGAATCGTTACGTCATTTAATGGGATTAGTTACTCAAGATTCAATTTTGTTTAACGATACGATAAAAAATAATATTCTATTAGGGAAACAAGATGCAACAGATGAAGAAATCATTGCGGCTTTAAAAGTAGCTAATGCTTACGAATTCGTAAAAGATTTACCTAACGGAATTGAAACAAACATTGGTGATGCTGGTGGAAAACTTTCAGGCGGACAAAAACAACGCTTATCGATTGCAAGAGCCGTTTTGAAAAATCCTCCAATTATGATTTTAGATGAAGCTACTTCGGCTTTAGATACAGAAAGTGAAAAATTCGTTCAAGTGGCATTAGAAAACATGATGCAAAATAGAACATCAATTGTTATCGCACACCGATTATCAACCATTCAAAAAGCGGATAAAATTGTTGTAATGCAGAAAGGTGAAATCGTGGAGCAAGGAACGCATGACGAATTATTAGCTTTAAACGGGACGTATTCGAAGTTGGTAATGATGCAGAGTTTCGAGTAAAAGTTAGGAGTTTAGCAAAATAAATTAATCTCATTTCAAGATTTTGTAGATTATGTAAATTTCTTAAATCTGTGTTCCAAAATTTGTAATTTTACTTGAATTTGATTTTTGAACTTGAAATTGCACTTGAAAAATGTATGTAAACCATCCAAATATCACATTACCCGATGACAATGAGACCATTGTTTGGAAATATTTGGACTTGTCTAAGTTTTTAGACATGCTGTTGTCACAACAGTTGTTTATGTCGCGTTCAGATAAGTTTGAAGATCAATATGAAGGCACCTTTTCAGAACCTACTTTTGAAGAAATAAAGAAAATTGCTGCTAACAATCCTAAGTTTTTAGATTACTACAAATCACATCGAGAAAAAGTTGTGATTAGTAGTTGGCATATTAATGAATACGAATCATTTGCCATGTGGCAAATTTTTACTCAAAATACGGAAGGTTTAGCGATTCAAACAACTATTGGCAGACTTAAAGAAGCCTTACAACCTGAAAGACAAACCGAGCAATATATTGGTGCTGTAAATTACATCGATTACAAAAAAGAATTTATTCCGTTTGAAGATACGTTTTTCCCGTTTTTGTTTAAACGTAAAAGTTTTCAATACGAAAGAGAAATTCGAATTATTTCAGACGTTTCGGCTAATGGAATGAAAATCGATAACGGTTTAAAAGTTGATGTTAATCTAAATCAATTAATCGAAAAAATCTACATTCACCCTAAAAGTGAAAACTGGTATAAAAAATTGGTCATTGAATTGGTTTCTAAATTAGGATTTGATTTTGAAATTGAAAAATCGGATTTAGAGAGTGATATTTTGATTTAGAGTTAGAACGCGGATGAAACGGATGATTTACAACGCGGATTATACAGATTTTTTTAAACTTTTGCGTTACAACTGATTTAACCTTGCAAGTTTATCATCAGATTATAATAAGTTTTTGAACTTAAATTTATCTTCACATTAAAATAGCAATTTCCACCATCTGCTACGTCAATTAATTCTTTTTTCCAATCTGCAAAATCGAGGCTCACTAATTCACACATAAAATTTACATAAACTTCCTTTTCTCCATTTTCATTTCTCACAACAACATATTGTCGATAATATCTTTTTAAAGGGAGTAACTCATTCGATTTTGAAGTACATTCTATTAATAACCTTTCAATTTCTTTAAAATCTGTATCATTCAGTTGTGCTGGTTCTGCATTTTTAAATGGAAAAATCCAATTTTTATCATATTCTATTAAAGCGATTTTGCGTTTATTAATTTTGATTTTTTCAACAGATTTTGATTGTCCAAAACTTGATAAGGTAATTGAAAATATAAGAAAGATTAAGATTTTCTTCATAAAATAAT
Source organism: Flavobacterium sp. UBA6195 (assembly GCF_002422095.1). Lineage (GTDB taxonomy): Bacteria > Bacteroidota > Bacteroidia > Flavobacteriales > Flavobacteriaceae > Flavobacterium. Next base: position 2,348 of record NZ_DITB01000115.1, on the reverse strand, counting down.
CTTAGACATAATAAAACTTAACAATATCAATTCGGGTTATAAACTTCCACTTTCCACTCGTCAGCTAACAAGTTTACATAGTGGTAGTGTACTTTATCATTTTTATCAAAAGCACCATTTTTGTTGATGTCTTCGATACATCTGAAATACAAACGATTTTGGGCTTCAATAATATTCCAATCGATTAATTCTAGAAGATTTTCTGAAAGTTTAGTGAAGTTATCACCACTTGCTGAACTCAAATACAACGAACGAATGTCATTCTGATTAATTTTTCCGTCTTTATTGGTATCGGAATCCACTAAGGTATAAACGATAATTTGCCTCTTGGTTTTCGCAGCAATTCCGTCTAAAAAAGTTGCGGTTTGAATTTGGATTTTCTTATCGGTTAATGGTTTAACAGTAGTTGAATCGATGTGTTGAAAATTCAAATTATCGAAATAACCTGTAATTTCAAATCGGTTATAATTGGAAATCGCATAACTTACCTGATTGGTTTTACTGCTTCCATACACTTTACTATTCGAGTCATAAACACGAACATCTCCAACAGGATGAATTAAATATTGGGTTCCCTCCATCAAAATTGGCAAATCAGCCACCTTGATAGATGACGTATCTTTTGCCTCAACTTCTACCTTAGTTTTTCCTTCTTCGTAGATAACCTTTGGCGTTTCTGCTTCATTTTTACAACTCATTAAAGTTGCAACTAAGCTAAAAATAAAAAGAATACGTTTCATCTGTTTGAATTTTATAGTCAAATATACTAAAATAATAATTGGCTTACAATCGGGCTACCAATTTGATATTAAAAACGCGAGTGGTCATGTAGTTTGGAATTCCGTATTGTGATTTTGTATATACATCACGAACCCAAGTATTCGTAATCGCATTTTGATTGTTGAATAAATTGAAAATTTCCAACCCTAAAGAGAATTCATTAAAAGGTTTTAACCATTTTTTAGTAGACTTAATTTCTTGGTCTTTAAACACATAAGAAAATCCAACATCAGCTCTTCTATAATCATTTAATCGCATTTGATAAGCATAGGAATCTTCAACATATGAAGGCGATCCTCCTGGCAATCCTGTATTGTAAACCAAGTTTAAATATAACTTAAGATTAGGAATGTTTGGCATATAATCTTGAAATAAAATTCCAAATTTAAGTCTTTGATCTGTTGGACGAGCTATAAAACCTTTTCCGTCTTGATTTTCCTCAGTTTTTAAGTACCCAAAACTAAACCAAGATTCGGTTCCAGGAACAAACTCACCATTTAGCCTAGCGTCAAATCCGTAAGCATAAGCTTCTGCGTTATTGTTTGCTCTGTATCGGATGCGAACATTGTCTATTGTATAGGTATTTACATCCGTAATATTTTTATAATAAGCTTCTGCAACCAATTTAAAAGGGCGATTCCACATTTTAAAACTGTAATCATTACTTAAAACGATATGAAATGATTGTTGGGCTTTTACATTTGTTTGAACTACCCCATCATAATCTCGAAGTTCTCGATAAAAAGGAGGTTGATGATACAAACCTCCAGACAATCGAAACATCATATCTTTACGCCAGTTAGGTTTAAAAGCAAATTGAGCTCTAGGAGAAAAAGTAAATTGACTAGCTCCATCAGGTCGATTATCAGCGGTAACTTGCCATTGATGAGAACGAATTCCTGCGTTTAACCAATACTCATGAGCTCCTAATTTCCCCCTATAATTCCATTGTAAATATCCTGACAATCTATTAATTTTAGTAAAATTAGTAGCTCTAATATTTTTATAAGGTGCTAATGGCCCATAATAAGGATTATAAGGTTGATTGTTTACATATTCCAATAATGGATTTGGTAATGAAAAACCGGCAGAATCTACTGCCTCCCACTCTACTAATCGATCTCTAATGTCCTCAATAGTAAACTTTGCTCCCCATTCAATTTGAGATTTTTTATTAATTTCATGAAAACCTTTAACTTCTGTATTAACAATTAGTGCATCTAAATTATTACGAGCATGATTTAATTGAGAGCCCACGCCACGAGAAAAAACCACATCTCCAAACGTTTCTGAACCAATATTTGCATCAACCTCACCTAATCTGTATTGAGCCAAGATATCATAATATTCTTGCTCTTGCGTATGATAACCCGAAAGAATAAATTTTAATTTATTTTTTTCATTGTATTGATAAACGGCTTTTCCTGCACCAAAAAAAGTAAGGTATTTATCCTTTTCTTGTCCTTCATAAAACACTAATAAAGCAATAGGTTCATCAATAGTTCCAAAGTTCGTTTGACGCGTTAAAGGCTGATAATTATAGTTATTTTGTGAAATATTGCCTAAAA
>NZ_DITB01000005.1 GCF_002422095.1 Flavobacterium sp. UBA6195 | reverse complement strand
AAATTCATACAAGGTCAATCTTTAACTAGTTTGACAACTTCACGTGAAAAAATTGACTGGAAACGCTTTTTTTTCTCTTTTTTCTTATGGGGAAGCATCACAACTTTGATGATTTTAGCACTTTATTTTACCCAACCTGAGAATTTTGTATGGAATTTTAAAGCGGAAAAGTTTTTTATTTTTCTGGTTTTAGCTATTGTTTTAATCCCGATGCAAACGAGTTTTGAAGAATATCTTTTTAGAGGTCACATGATGCAAGGAATAGGTTTGGCTACAAATAGTAGATTAATTCCCTTAATTGTAACATCGGTGTTATTTGGTTTAATGCATATAGCTAATCCTGAAGTTGATAAAATTGGTTATATAATTATGATTTACTACATAGGAACTGGTTTTTTTCTGGGTATTATAACACTAATGGATGAAGGTTTAGAGTTAGCTCTAGGATTTCATGCAGCTAATAACCTTGTAGGAGCCTTATTATTAACTGCCGATTGGACCGCTTTTCAGACTAATTCTATTTTAAAAGATTTATCTGAACCAACAACGGGTTTTGATGTTTTAACCCCAGTTTTTGTATTATTTCCTATTTTACTTTTTGTTTTTTCTAAAGTATATAAATGGAAGAATTGGAAAGAAAAATTGACAGGAAAACTAACAGTTGATAACAAAGAAATAGAATTTAATGATACCACATTATAAAAGTATACACAACCGCTTTAAAATTAATAATTTTCATTTTGATAAAGAAGCTCTCTATCAATTAGCCTACACTCTAATTAAAGAAGGGGAAGAGCACGAAAAAGATTTAGGTTCGTTTTTATTGGATTGGCTTGATGACAAAGAAACGATTCAATTGACTACATCAGGAACTACAGGTACACCTAAAGTTATTACAATCAAGAAGCAATCAATGGTACATTCGGCTATTGCAACTGGAAATTATTTCAATTTGCATCCTCAAGATAAAGCCTTATTGTGTTTGCCAGCTCGTTATATTGCCGGAAAAATGATGATTGTTCGTTCCATGATGTTAGGTTTGGAATTAGACATTATGGTTCCAACCTCGCATTTAGATGATTTGTTGCCACATAAAATCTATGATTTTGTTGCTATTGTTCCGCTTCAAGCAGAAAATAGTTTAGAAAAATTACATCAATTTAAAAAGATTATCATTGGAGGAGCTAAAGTTTCTGATGATTTAGCAAGTAAGTTAAAAGAAATAAAATCAGATATTTATGAAACTTATGGAATGACTGAAACCATTACTCATATTGCAGCAAAAAAAATAGGGGAGGCGTATTTTAATGTTTTAGAACATGTTTCAATTTCAATTGATGAGAGAAATTGTTTAGTAATTGATGCCCCAAGTATTTCAGAAGAAAAAGTAATAACTAATGACATTGTTGAAATTTTGAATGAGAGACAATTCAAATGGCTTGGTCGTTACGATAATGTTATTAATAGTGGAGGAATTAAATTATTTCCTGAACAAATCGAGGCTAAGTTAGCATCAAAAATTCAAAATAGATTTTTTATTACTAGTCAACCTGACGCTGTTTTAGGTTCAAAAGTAGTTCTAGTTCTTGAAGGTGAAAAAAGTGACATTGATTCGTCTATTTTTAATTCTTTAGAAAAATTTGAAAAACCAAAAGAAATTCTTTTTGTGTCAGAATTTGTAGAAACAGAAACAAAGAAAATTAACCGTATTAAGACTTTAAATTTTTCAAAATAAAAAAAAAGAAGACTAATTGTCTTCTTTAATTTTAACATAAAACTGATTGTCGTAAATTTGGAAACTCTTTTTACTGAGTTTTTTTAGTTTGATTTTCTGTTCTTTTGCTGTTGGAAATAATCTAATTTTTTTCCCTTCAAAACCAATATCAATAGGCATGTTAAAGTCTTCATTTACATTATCCCATGAATAATATAGATAATCGCCTTTGATTTTATAAATAAAAACAGGAACTTGATTGGTATATAAGTATTGTCTAAATGTTGGTGTTAAATCTGTACCTGAAGCCTTGTTAAAGTAATCAATTACAGTATCTGAAGTAATAATTTTCTTCTTGAAAGTTTCGGAATAATCATATAACATTTTCCACCATTTTGCATCATCAGCAATTATATGTCTTAAGGTGTTTAATAATAACGAACCTTTATAATACATATCTCCAGAACCTTCATTGTTCACCCCATATTGACCAATAATTGGTCGATCGTTTCTAACATTTTTAGCTTGCCCGTTAATGTATTTCATTGCATCATCATATCCTTTAATACATTCAATAAAAACAGTTTCAGAATAGGTTGTAAATCCTTCATGAATCCACATATCGGCAATATCCATACTGGTGATACTGTTTCCAAACCATTCGTGACCTGTTTCGTGAATTGTAATGTAATCAAAAAACATCCCAACACCAGTTCCAGATAAATCAAAACCCATGTAACCTTTTTTGTACTTGTTTCCATAAGCAACCGCACTTTGATGTTCCATACCTAAATAAGGGGTTTCCACTAATTTATAGCCATCTTCCCAAAATGGATAACGACCAAATTTCGATTGAAAACATTCCATCATAGGTTTAACTTCTGCAAAATGTTCACGAGCTTTTGTTTCATTTTCTCTTAATACATAATAATCTAAATCCAAATCAGGCATTTTGTCCTGAATGTGAACATAATCAGCAACATTTACGGTTATGGTATAATTGTTAATAGGGTTTTTAACTTCCCAATCCCAACGGGTATAACCATTTTTTAAATCTTCGGAACCTAAAAAGCGTCCGTTGGAAACATTCATTAAACCATTTGGAACGGCTACTTTAATCGAAGCGCCATTATCAGGTTCGTCGGTTTGTGAATCCTTCACGGGATACCATAAGCTAGCCCCTGTTCCTTGTACTGCAACCGCAATAAAATCTTTTCCATTACTATCTTTTTTGAAAACAAATCCACCATCCCAAGGTGCGTTTTTGGCAATTTTTGGATTCCCTGAATAATAAAATTTAAGTTTATGATTCGATTTTAAAACTAATCTTTCAGGAAAATCAATAAAAACAGCATCATTGTCACGAACATATTTCAGTTTTTTAGTATTCCAAACAATCGAATCCACTTTCATATTATCAAATAAATCTATCTGAATTTTTTGAGTTGCAGAAACTACATCAAAAGTGATATCATTAAATCCTTTGATACTTTTTTCTTCTGGATTTATTATAATATTCAAATCATAACGCTTTACATCATAAGATGTTCTTTCTGTGCGTAGACCTCCTTGAAGTGAATCACGACGTGTAAATTGCGCATTGATTTGTTGAATTCCTATAAAAGTAAGTACAATAAAAAAACAGTTTTTCATGAGTGTTATTTTCAATATCTAAATATAAGAGTTTGAATTTAGAAAAATGTTACAAAAAGTGTATAAATATTATAATTCAGCAGCTGTTGTTATGGTAAGTGACTCTTTTGTAATGGGATGCTCAAAAGTTAAACTTTCGGCATGTAAATGCAAACGATTGGCTTTTGAACCGTATAAATCATCGCCAACAATAGGGGTTTTTAAACCTAGTTCATGCGAAGCATGCACTCGTAATTGATGCGTTCTACCCGTAATAGGATAGAAGTACACCAGAGTTTTATTGTCGCGGATTTCAATTTTTTCCCATTTGGTTTGGGCTTTTTTTCCATGTTCAAAACATACCAATTGGCGTGGACGGTCGTCTAAATCTACTCGTAAAGGTAAATCGATAAAACCTTCATTTTCTTGTAAAACACCATCTAATAAAGCAACATAGCGTTTTTTAATCGTTCTTTTGATGAACTGATTTTGCAGTTTTACATACGCTTCTTCGTCTTTTGCAATTAACATCAAACCTGAAGTCGACATATCCAAACGATGCACAATTAAGGGTCCGGTTGCATTTGGATATAATTCTTTTGCTCTTTGATAAACCGAATCTGATATGATTTTTCCCGGAACCGATAAAAATTCAGCAGGTTTATTAATCACAGCTAATACGTCATCTTCATAAACAATTTCAATGTTTTTCCCTTCTGCTGGATTTTCTTGAAAGGGATTAGATTCCATATCCAAACCTGTTAACATGTGCGATAACAAAATAGGTTCGCACTTACTTTTACAAGCGGGATAAAATTGTTTGTGCTTGCGAATTTCCGATTTTGGCGATTGTCCCCACCAAAATTCCGCCATAGCGATAGGTTTTAAATGATGTTCGAAAGCATAATGTAATAATTTTGGAGCAGCACATTCTCCAGCACCAGCAGGCGGATTATTATTGAAGATTTCACCAATGCTTTTGCGTTCGCCAAATTGGTTTAAAAACGAATATTCAGCAAAGAGTTTCTGTTGTAATGCTCCCGATTTTACTCGGCGCCCTTCTTTCAATTGGTTGATTTCATCTAAAAGCAAATTGACTTCTTTTTGTGCATTTTCGATTTGAAAATTCCAATATTTCGTCATTTTTTTGAGTAAAATGCTTTCTTTTTTACTTTCTTCAGAAAGTTCTTGTTCTAATTGTTCAATTTCAGAAGAAGATAAAATAGCAAATGAATTACGCTTTTCATCGCGTTCAATTTTTAAGCGTTTGATTTTATCTTTCTGATTTTGAATGTCAGTAACTGCTTCTTTTTTGGTGTTTTCTAATTTTCTTTTTGCATTTAAAAGTTCGTCTGAATTTTCTAAAATTTCAATTTGACGATTGATGGCGTTCAATACTTCTTCTTCTTTTCTAAAAAAACCATCTTCTTGCATCATATCAAAAATGGTTGGCACGAAATAGGGAAGATGATTCACACCCGCCAATTTTCCTGAAAACGCCCATAAATACCCTAATTCTCCATCTTGATTTTGACAAACCAAAACCCCAAACATTTTCCCGATGACCAAACCTTCTTGTTTTTCATTTAATCCGAAATTATGTTCAAAATCGTTTTGTGTTT
>NZ_DITB01000028.1 GCF_002422095.1 Flavobacterium sp. UBA6195 | reverse complement strand
TTTTATCGGACATTAATGATTTAAAAACTAAAAATTGGCAAGAATTTAAATCAAATTATTTAAAGTACTTCGGACACATAAAAAACATTCGAGATGGTTTTTTAGAAAATAACAATGGTTTTTATTTTATAACTAATGAAATAACTCATTACTTTGACCTAAAAAACAATCTAATTAAAAGATATAAAAACAAATCTAGTAATCTTTATTATAGTAGTATTATTAAACAAGATATTCTTTATGGAATCACAGATATTCATCAAGATAAAGTTTATAAATTTGTATATAAAGAATTTCATTTAAACAAGCATATTGAAAACAAAAACGATTATGAAATAGTAGATCCAATTTATTTTGAAGATTATTCTATACTTTATTTAAAAATTGGTATTGGGTTTGTATGTTTATTGCTCTTTGGATATTTTATTTCAAAAAGAAAATATTGGTTTTTATCTTTTGTTCACAAAACTCCTTTTCTTTATTCAATAAAAAATAAAAATCTATTTTATAAAGGAAAAAAAGTGCAGCTTTTAAACTCATACGACATCTTACTATTAGAAAAACAGCTTGAGCACAAAAGCAATTTTTTTGCTTTAAGTGATTTAAACGAGTTGTTTGAAGATAAAAAAATTGAAGAGTCTATGGATGTTTTAATTAAAAGAAGAGAAAAGAAACTAAACAATTTTATAAAAACAATAGCTGCGGTTTCAGGATTCAATTCAGATGAAATTTGTGCGTTTAAAAAGAATGAAGCTGATAAAAGAATAAGAGAAATTCAAATTTTACCAAAAGCTATTACTTTTATTGCATAATATTAAAGTAATAAAATTGCTAATGGATAAAGAGAATCCTGAAACATTACAAAGCTTCAGGACAAAATGACAAAAGAGAGTAAACTACAATACTATCGCACCTGCAAGGTTTCCAAAACCTTGTAGGTGTTTTTATAGATATCTACAAGGTCAAAAAAGACCTTACAGGATGATACACTAATTATAAACTCCCTACTAACAACTCCAAACTCCCCACTAAACCTACTCCACAAACAACACCAATCCTTTCAAATAATGTCCTTCTGGGTGATAAATATTCGTTGGGTGATCTGTACCTTGCTCTAATTTGTGTAAAACTCTGATGTTTCTTCCCGTTTCTATCGCTGCTGCGGCAACGGTGTTGTAAAATAAAACATCGTCAATAACTTGCGAGCATGAGAATGTGAATAAAATTCCGTTTGGAGCTAAAGCTTTTAAACCTGCAATGTTTAAACGTTTGTAAGCTTGTGTTGCCGTGTGTTTGCTTTTGATGCTTTTAGCAAATGCGGGTGGATCTAAGACAATTACATCATAAATTTGATGATTCTCTTTCATGAAGTTGAATACATCATCAGCTACAGCTTTATGGTTAGCGTTAGGAAAATTTAATTCCATATTGCTAGCTGCCAAATCCACAGCTTTTTGAGAAATATCTACTGAAGTTACCAATTCAGCTCCAGCACTCATGGCGTAAATTGAAAATCCACCTGTGTAGCAAAACGTGTTTAATACTTTTTTACCTTTTGAGAATTCACCTAATAATTTTCGGTTTTCGCGTTGGTCTAAGAAGAAACCTGTTTTTTGTCCTTCTACCCAATTTACAGAAAACAAAATGTTGTTCTCTTTCGCAACTGCTTCAACTTTGTTTCCGAATAAGAAATAATCAGTTCCTGTATTCGGTAAAGTTCCTGAACTTTTGCAATAAATCGTTTCGCAATAGTCTGGAAAATTCGATTTTATGGCTTCAGCGATTTGCTCCATTTGAAGAAAAACGCCAGTAGAATGTGCTTGAATCACCCAATTTTTATCATAATAATCAATAATCAATCCCGAAATTCCATCGCCTTCTCCATGAATGACACGAAAAGCATTCGTAACTTCTAAATCCAATAATTTCAAACGTAACTTCCAAGCCGATTGCAATTTTTCATTCCAGAAATTCTCAGAAAAAGTTTCATCACCAAAAGTCAAAATACGAACCACAATACTTCCTTTGTTACTAAAATATCCTGTTCCTAAATGATTGTTTTTCGAATCGACTACATCCACCATTTCGCCATCGTTTATTTCGCGACTCACCCCGTAAACCGCACCACTAAAAATCCAAGGATGACGACGTTGAATTGATTTTTCTTTTCCTGATTTTAGAATTACTTTTGGTAAGCTCATTTATTTGAAAATATTACCGCGGATTCGCAGATTATTATTTATTTTTAGGAGGTTTCTTTATTGAAAAAGCAGATTCACAGATGTTTAAAATTGTAATCTGTGAATCTGCGGTGAAATTAAAATTTAATATTAATCGATATTCATTTCAGGAATATCTCCCTCAATGATTAAATCGGCTTCTGTTGCTTTGATGATGTCTTCAACTGAAACCCCTGGTGCGCGTTCTAACAATTTGAATCCTTTGGGTGTGATTTCTAAAACCGCTAATTCCGTAACGACTTTTTTCACACAACCAACACCGGTTAAAGGAAGCGTACATTTTTTCAATATTTTCGATTCTCCAGCTTTGTTAACATGCATCATGGCTACGATAATATTTTCTGCCGAAGCTACTAAATCCATAGCACCACCCATTCCTTTTACCATTTTTCCTGGGATTTTCCAGTTGGCAATATCTCCGTTTTCAGAAACTTCCATTGCTCCTAAAATCGTTAAATCTACTTTTTGCGCACGAATCATTCCGAAACTAAATGCTGAGTCAAAAAAACTTGCTCCTGGTAAAGTGGTAATTGTTTGTTTTCCTGCGTTGATGATATCCGCATCTTCTTCTCCTTCAAAAGGGAAAGGTCCCATACCTAAAACTCCATTTTCCGATTGAAATTCAACTGAAATATCCGTGCGAACATAATTGGCAACTAAAGTTGGGATTCCGATTCCTAAGTTTACATAGTAACCGTCTTTCACTTCTTGTGCTATTCTTTTTGCTATATCTTCTTTTGATAACATAATTCTTTCTTTTTACTGAACACTAAAAACTGAACACTGATTACTTTTGACGAACAGTTCTTTGCTCAATTCTTTTTTCAAATTTCTCACCTTGGAAAATACGGTTTACCATAATTCCTGGAATGTGAATTTCGTTTGGATTTAAAGTTCCTGCTGGTACTAATTCTTCAACCTCAGCGATAGTGATTTTTGCAGCACCTGCCATACAAGCGTTGAAATTACGAGCTGTTCCTTTGAAAATAAGATTTCCAGCTTCGTCACCTTTCCAAGCTTTTACGATTGAAAAATCAGCTTTGTACGCCAATTCCATTACGTGCATTTTTCCGTTGAATTCACGTGTTTCTTTTCCTTCAGCTACTTCTGTTCCGTAACCTGCTGGGGTAAAGAATGCTGGAATTCCGGCTTGTGCAGCACGACATTTTTCAGCTAAAGTTCCTTGAGGTGTTAATTCCACATCTAATTCACCTGAAAGCATTTGACGTTCGAACTCTGCATTTTCTCCTACATAAGAAGAAATCATTTTTTTGATTTGACGTTTTTGTAATAACAATCCCAATCCGAAATCATCCACACCTGCATTGTTAGAAATACAAGTTAAATTGGTTACATTTTTACGAACTAGTTCTGCAATACTATTTTCAGGAATTCCACAAAGACCAAAACCACCTAACATAATGGTTTGTCCGTCTTGAATTCCTTCCAACGCTTCTTGAACGTTATTAACTTTTCTAGAAATCATATTTTGGTTTGTTGTTGTTTATAATCCGAATTCATCCATACTAGGTTCGTCTGTTGGAACAGCTGTTGAATCAACTACTTTTTTAGGTGTCCAACAATCTACTTTGATTTTTAAATCATCAGGGCGTTCAAATGGTTCTTTTGACAAATCTAAGTCGCTATCCGCATAACATTTCTTCATAAAAATTCCCCAAATTGGTAATGCAGTTGTAGCACCTTGCCCCATATGAGTAGATTTAAAATGCGCTGCTCTATCTTCATTTCCAACCCAAATTCCAGCTGCCAAATTTGGCACCATTCCAATAAACCAACCATCTGAGTTGTTTTGAGACGTTCCTGTTTTTCCTGCAATTGGATTCCCAAAACTATAATCGTATTGTATAAATCCACCACCGCCCCATTTTAATCGAGCTCCAGTTCCTGATTGCGTTACTCCTTCCATCAATTTTATAACGGCATAAGCCACATCTTTATTAACCACATCTTTTGTAACTGGCATTGGTTGATCAATTACTACTCCGTTTTTGTCTTCAATTTTAATGATAAAATTAGGTTTTACATAAACCCCTTGATTAGCAAATGTACTCATAGCACCTACCATTTCTTCAACCGTAATATCTACGGCTCCTAATGCAATGGATGGCTGAACTGGAATTTTTGAGGTAATTCCTAATTCTTTTGCCATATCAGCAACAGCTTGAGGTCCAACTTTATCAATTAATTTTGCTGATACTGTATTTACAGAATTAGCTAGTGCTTTTTGAAGTG
>NZ_DITB01000077.1:36793-40133 GCF_002422095.1 Flavobacterium sp. UBA6195 | reverse complement strand
TATTTTTTATCGGACATTAATGAATAAATAAATTAATTATTGTGTTTTACTATATTTTTATTATGTGAATCAAAATAATTTAAGCCTAAAATATTAGCGCTTTCCCAAATAATTTGGCCCTGATTATCAATTTTTTGTAAAGAGTTGTAATCCGTGTTAGTGTTTCTTAATATTACAAAATTACCATCATTTACTGAAATTATAGAATAGAAACTACCTCCTGTTTCAGAATATGTTTCTTCCCAAAGAAGAATAGGGTCTTGAGAAAAAGACAAATTAAAGAAACATATAACTAAAATGATAGTCTTCAACATATATAGAGGTATTAATTATCAAAAATTACAATAGTGTATTCTGTCAAACTACCTGTTTGAAATTCCTCATATAATCCTGTGATTTCAGTCATAATTGCTTCATTTGAAGAAAAAGGGACTGCTCCTAAAACTCTGGATTCTGAACCACTTTCAAATTTAATGCATTTAAATACTTGATTCGTTCCATAAGCTAATTCTACTCCGGCTGCTGCTGCAGGAGGGTTAGATGTCGTTGCTGAGGTTTGAACAATCCATCTGTTTAGTGCGGCTGTTGTATATGTTGGTGATAATTGTGTATAAGGAAATCTATTGTTGAGGGCACCAAAAAGCTCTATTGAACCTCCATTAGCAGTAATTAACAAAGGATTTAAGTTATCGTAAACTTGTGGGTAATCATTAGTTACATGTTTTGTTATTATGTCTGATACAGTAATATCATAACTGGAAAAGTTATAAATGTAAAAGTTCTTCTGTGCTGTTACATTAGCTCCAAGAACCATTGCAAATACTATAAAAAGATATTTTTTCATGATAATAAGTTTAAAAGTTAGTTTTTAGTTGCGTTTAAAAAAGCACTGTATTTTTTTAAAGTAAAAGGAATTAATGTATTCACATTAGTCTCGTTTTCTTTAATTTCACTTTCAGGCGTGCCTATGGCAACTAAAAGTTTTGTAGCATTTAAACGTAGTTCGTTTTCTGATTCTTCTTTTAATTTGGCATCATCAAAATAAGGTTTGTTTTGTAGGTACTTTTTTAAAGCACTTTCAAAATTAATCATTTCTGTAGTTTTGGTAATACTACTTGTTCTGGCTAGGGTTTTACTTGTTTTACTCGTTTCTGAAATGTTTTCATCTGATGCTGAAGCACAAGAAAATAAAAACAAAGAAGCGCATAAGGCACTTAATAATAATTTTTTCATTGTATAATTTGTTATAGTTATACAGGCTAAATAAAAAAAAAAATTGACCCAAGCAAGTAAAAATGTAATTATTTTCTTAAACTTTGTAAAATTTAACAAATATTCATTTTTGTAATTGCATGAAAAACAGCGTGTTTGTTAGGATAAACAAAAAAAGCACAAACTCGTTAGAATTTGTGCTTTTGTATTTTAAATTGTTTATAATTATTCTTTAATCCACTTCAACGTAGTATTACTTTCAGGAAGATGAACAAAGAAAATACCGCTTGCCAGTTTTGTAACATCTAAGCTGTTTTCGTTTTGGTTGATTTCTTGTTTCATGATGGTTTGCCCTGCAACGTTATAGATAACTACAGTTTGATTTTCAGAAAAATTATTTTTTATCTTAATATAATCCTGTGCCGGATTAGGATAAATACTCACTCTATTTTCAAAACTTGGAGTAGATAAAGGTTCCCAACCTATTTTTACTATCATTGGATTTGTTAAGATACCTGATAATTGAGCCATATAATTATTGTCGCTAGTTTTTAAAATACTTTTTAATTGACCATGATTAATTTCAATATCCCAATCAATAGAATTGTTACTATTAACTTTTGTTAATTTCGACATTAAGTCAGTGTAATTATAAACGCAATTTTCATTAGAACAACGATATCCAATGATTAAACTGTCATCAGGTTCGATTATGACTTTAGTTTCGCTTATATTTCGTTGATTAATGATTAAATTATCAGACAATAAATTACCATTTATATCTATTTTGTTAAGCCAGATACTTTCATCCAAATTGCCAGTAGACACTCTATTAACAACTAAAAAAAAATTCCCGTCTGAATATTCTCCAATTGAAAAAGGAAATTCATTTTGCTCATTACCATAATTGATTTCCCATATTAAATTGCCTTGTGGGTTAATTTTAGCTGCATATGAGTTAGTTTGATTGTCTGCTAATAATAATTCAAACATTCCAGAAATAAGAAAATTTCCATCTGAGGTTTCTTTCATTAAATAATTGATATTGTTAGAGGGGAAACTATAGGTCCAATCAATTGTTTTTTGGGCGTTAAATTTTATTAACACATTTTCGTGACTATAAGCCAAGAATCCGCCATCAGAAGTTGCTATAAATGATTTATAAGTATACCCTTGTGGCAAACAATACATATTTGTTGTTATGCCATTTTCATTAAATTCGATTAAACTATATGTAGAGTAATTTCCATTACAATTATTAACAATGTAGAAATATTTGCTTTCTAAAGGTTGGTATACTATTGCTAATGTATTCGCAAATTCATCACTCGTATGAACAACTCCAATAACTGGAAAAGTCCATGTAATGTCTCCTTCACTATTAATTTTTACAACTAATAAATTGTTATTGCAATTATTATTACATCCCAAAAACAAATAACCATCATCTGTTGTCTTTATTAATGATGATATGTTGTTATAATATTCTTCATAAGTTTGTTCCCATAAAATCACAGGAGGTGTGGTTTGGGAGAAAAGAAACGATGAGAAGAGAATTATGAATATGTGTTTTGTCATTTTGTAATAATTTGATTAAGCCGCAAGCTTTTTTATTGCTTGCGGCTTAATAATTAATTATCTATAAAAACTATAGTATATTCAGTAGAATTTGGTCCAAGATCAAATTGTTCATACAAGGCAGTTATGTTTTCAAACACAACTTCACTTGTTCCTGATGGACGAACTCCTAACAGTCCAGTTTCAAAACTATCACTAAATTTAATAAAATGAAAAGTTTGTGTGCTTCCATATCCTAATGTAGCAGCTGTTGCTGAAGTTGTAATAGGGTTGCTAGTTGAAGATGTGTATCGATACCATGTAGGTTGACCATTTCCGCCCGTATACTCCTCATTAGTGTCTATAAAAGGGAATCTAAATTGTGTGTCGTTTGTATTGACAAATTCTAAAAAATCGGTGGTATTAATCTGTACTGGAGTTGTTGTATAATAAATTAGTTGAGGATAATCTTGGGTTAGGTTTTTGGAACCAAAGTCACTTATTTGTATATTATAACTAGATAAATTGTAAACTACTATTTTTTGTTGTGCTGTTACATTAGCTCCAAGAA
>NZ_DITB01000077.1:0-36599 GCF_002422095.1 Flavobacterium sp. UBA6195 | reverse complement strand
ATGCTGAAGCACAAGAAAATAAAAAAAAAGAAGCGCATAAGGCACTTAATAATAATTTTTTCATTGTATAATTTGTTATAGTTATACAGGCTAAATAAAAAAAAAAAAAAATGACCCAAGCAAGTAAAAATGTAATTATTTTCTTAAACTTTGTAAAATTTAACAAATATTCATTTTTGTAATTGCATGAAAAACAGCGTGT
This sequence comes from Flavobacterium sp. UBA6195, assembly GCF_002422095.1. Taxonomy (GTDB): domain Bacteria; phylum Bacteroidota; class Bacteroidia; order Flavobacteriales; family Flavobacteriaceae; genus Flavobacterium. The sequence goes on along the minus strand of NZ_DITB01000077.1, from coordinate 36,397 downwards.
TTGTTAGGATAAACAAAAAAAGCACAAACTCGTTAGAATTTGTGCTTTTGTATTTTAAATTGTTTATAATTATTCTTTAATCCACTTCAACGTAGTATTACTTTCAGGAAGATGAACAAAGTAAATACCGCTTGCCAGTTTTGTAACATCTAAGCTGTTTTCGTTTTGGTTGATTTCTTGTTTCATGATGGTTTGCCCTGCAACGTTATAGACAACTACAGTTTGATTCTCAGAAAAATTATTTTTTATCTTAATGTAATCCTGTGTCGGATTAGGATAAAGACTCACTCTATTTTCAAAACTTGGAGTAGATAAAGGTTCCCAGCCTATTTTCATGGCTTTTAAACTACCATAACCAAAAACAGATGGATTGTTCTCTACTCCCACAGCAATGTAATCGCCTTCTGTGGTTCTTTCTATATCATGGATAGTACCACTTGTAAAACTCACATCCCATACAATTGTATTAGTTGCTGATACTTTTATAAGTCTAAATACAATGGTAGTAGGCCAAGTGGGAGTCAAACAATTGTTGTAAATGCTTACAACATAACCACCATCTGGTTCCAATAAAATTTTTGAAATGCCAGTTCCGCCATTTGTCCCATTTGGGTTTATTGTTAAATTATTAACTATATTTCCATTCGTATCTGTAGTAACCATCCAAACATTTAGGCAAGAATTACCGTTTTCTATATCTCCATCGGTTGAACAATTTAAGAGATAATTTCCATTAGGTAGTTCGGAAGCAGATGCGATATATTCAAGAGCGGGAAATGCATTTACAGCACCAAAATTTTTTTCCCACATTATATTTCCATTGCTGTCAATTTTAATAAAATAACAGGATCCTAATAAATTTTCTTCAAGTTCGTCACGATTAGCATAACCAGCACCAACGGCTAAATAATGACCATCAGAAGTTTCAATTAGGTTTGTAAATGTGTTTTCTGGATGCGCTTCTACTGTCCATTGAATTTCTTTTTGAGCATTTAATTTTGTTAAAGTGTGTTGAAGGGAAATTAGCAATCCACCATCATTAGTAGCAATGATACAGGAATTGGTTGGAAAATAATCAACTGGCAAACACCAATTTTCCAATAAACTGCCATCGTCACCAAACTGTTGGACGCTTATTTGCTGGTTGTTTTCACAATTATTCGCCAGTGTATAATACAAATTATCTTGTCCTTTTGTGATATTTTGATTGGAGGCTCCAAAATAATTAAAACTACTAATAAGATTCTGTTCCCAAATGAAATCTCCTTCCGTATCTAATTTTATTATTGAAGAATTAGAACCACCATAACCTGATAATAATAAAAATTCATTGTTGTTGTTTTTAAATAGAGATGTTCCTACTCCTAAACCAGTTTCTGTATAAGTATGCTCCCATAAAATTACTGGTGGTGTAATTTGAGAGAATAATAAAAAAGGAAAGAAAAGAATGAATAAATATTTCATGATTTAAATTGATTTTTTAGGTTGAAAAATCTAAACTTTTCAACCTAAATTTTCTCAGTTATTCATTGTTTAGAATAACAATCACATATTCTATAAGAGTTCCTGTAACAAACTCTTCGTAATATCCAATAGTATTAGGTAAAACTAATTCTGTAACACCTAATGGTCTTGTGCCTAGTAAACCCGCACTAGCACCATCATCATATTTTATACAATGAAACACTTGTGAATTAGCTGCGGTATTTTGTGCAGTCATTAAAGTTAATAAAGGTGGTTGGGTTGGATTTGTTGTCGCACTCGCTATTCTCCACCATACTGGCGCAGGTGTATCATTAGCATTTAAATCAGATGTTGAATAAAAAGGGAATCTAAAAACAGGAGTTGCAGGTCTATTGTCAGACAATTCAATACTTCCTACCAATGCAGGAATTGTAATGTAAGGACTGTTATATAAATGGGTCGGATAATCATTTGTAACATGTTTTGTCATGATGTCTGAAACTGTTACGTCATAATCAGAAAAGTTATAAATATATAATTTTTTCTGTGCTGTTGCAGTTGTTCCTAGAGCAATTGCAAATAGTATAAAAAGATATTTTTTCATGATAATAAGTTTAAAAGTTAGTTTTTAGCTGCGTTTAAAAAAGCACTGTATTTTTTTAAAGCAAAAGGAATTAATGTATTTATATTAGATTCGTTTTCTTTAATTTCACTTGCAGGCGCGCCTATGGCAACTAAAAGTTTTGTAGCATTTAAACGTAGTTCGTTTTCTGATTCTTCTTTTAATTTGGCATCATCAAAATAAGGTTTGTTTTGTAGGTACTTTTTTAAAGCCCTTTCAAAATTAATCATTTCTGTAGTTTTGGTAATACTACTTGTTCTGGCTTGGTTTTCGCTAATCTTAGAAGTTTCTGAAATACTTTCATCTGATGCAGAAGCGCAAGAAAATAAGAATACAGAAACGCATAGCGCACTTAATACTAATTTTTTCATTGTATAATTTGTTATAGTTATACAGGCTAAATAAAAAAAAAAAAAAATGACCCAAGCAAGTAAAAATGTAATTATTTTCTTAAATTTTAGAAAATTTAACATTTTAATTTTTTTGTAATCACATGAAAAACAGCATGTTTACTAGGTTGAACAAAAAAAGCACAAACTCGTTAGAATTTGTGCTTTTGTATTTTAAAACAGATTGAAAATAATTAATAATCCAATTTCACGTATCCAATTTCTCTACTAATCTTAGCTTTTCTTCTGTTAATATAAGACGAAGAATTGGAAGCTTTGTACTTTCTTGGATTTGGTAAAATTGCTGCTATTCCAGCGGCTTCATAACGGGTTAAACTGGCGGCATCTTTTCTGTACCAATGTTTGGCTGCTGCTTCAGCTCCGTAAACGCCATCGCCCATTTCGATACTATTTAGGTAAACCTCCATGATGCGTTTTTTACCCCAAATTAGTTCAATTAAAACGGTATAATACGCTTCTAAACCTTTACGAACATAACTTCTTCCTTGCCACAGAAAAACATTTTTTGCCGTTTGTTGCGAAATGGTGCTTCCGCCTTTTAAACGTTTCCCTTTCTGATTATTCTTAAACGCTTTTTGCATCGCTTCAAAATCAAAACCAGAATGTTCTAAAAAACGTCCGTCTTCACTGGCAATTACTGCTTTTTGAAGGTTTAATGAAATTTCGTCAATTGGCACCCATTCATGGCTGCACACCATATCTTTTCCAGCCGCATTATGTTCCAAAGCACGAATTCCCATCAAAGGTGTGAAAGGAACAGGAACAAATTTAAAAAGCAACACCACCGAAAAACTGATGATATTAAACCATAAAAAAAGCAACCAAAAGAAACGTAAAATCTTTTGACCTGTTGTTCTTTTTTTTGCGGGTAATTTTGGTGACTTACTTTTTGTAGTAGTTTTTTTTGCCATATTTTAAACTAAATCAGCTAATTCTTGTCCGACTAAACTACCAATAGCAACTCCCATTCCGCCCATGCGAACTCCGCAATACACGTGATTTGAAAGTTGTTCTACGATTGGTTTTTTATGAGTTCCAACTCCCATAGTACCGCTCCAACGGTGTTCAATTTCGAACGATTGATGTGGCAAAATTACTATTTTTAATAACTCCTCCAAACGATTTTGAATCAATTCTGTGGTATCGTGAGAAGTGGTGGTTTCGCCCTCGAAATCCAGATTTCTTCCACCACCAAAAAGAATTCTATCGTTTATATTTCTGAAATAAAAATAACCTTTGTCTAAATGAAAAGTGCCTTTAATATCTAAATTCGGAATTGGTTTTGTAATCAAAACTTGAGCACGAGCCGGTTTTACTTGATTATTAGTTAATTGTGATGCAAAACCGTTTGTGGTAAATAATAATTTATTGGTTTTAAATGTAATTCCATTCGTGACAACCTCTACAACATCATTCAATTCTTGAAAATTTGTTACCGTTTGACTATTTAGAATCAGAATATCGTTTTGATGTGCTTTTTTTAGTAACGCTTGCATCATATTTCCGGTATCGATTTGGGCTTCAAACGGATTGAAAATCAAATTTTCAAATATTCCACCAAAATTAAATCGATCGACTTCTTTTGAAAAAACATCGGTCTTGAAAAGCGGTTTGATGATATCATTGATAAATGGAATTTTCTGAATGCATTCGTTATAAAACCCTTCGTCTTCTTTTAGAAATAATTCATAACCGCCATAAGGTTTCAAATCAATAACCGAATCGCCTAGATTTTTTCGAAGTAATTGCAAACCTGCATATCGCTTTTGAATCAGTTGGATTACTTCTTCTTCAGCATGGGTTTTTAAATCGTCTATGATTTCAGAAATACTTCCAAAGCAAGCAAAACCAGCATTTTTCGTACTGGCACCTTGTGGTAAAATGCCTTTTTCGAGAATTAAAATTTTTGCTGAAGGGAATCTTTCGCGAAACGCTAATCCAGTATGCAAACCTACAATTCCACTACCTACAATAGTAAAATCAACGTTTGAAAACCAATTTTTTAATTCCCAATAACTGAGTTGCATTGTTCTAAATTTAAAAAGTAAATGTAAGAATTTGTTTTTAGTTACACACTAAATCTCGTTATTTGCGTTATGATATAAAAATCTGAAAAAATGAGAATTTATTTACTTTTTACAACGTTGTTTTTTGCCTTATTCAGTTTTGCCCAAAATTCCTCAAAAAACATAACCCTAATTTTCAAAAAAAGTAATTACCATTTTGAAGAAACTTCAGGATTTAAAAGAATGAATTCGCTGATAAATTATTCCGAATACAATTCGTATAGAGAAACTTATCTTTCACCAAATAACAAAGAAAAAAACGACACGATACAATTGAATATTGAATCGGATAAGATTTTTTTAATTCACAATTGGAAAGAATTGAATAAAAGCTCAAGAGTTATTTTATATGCAAATGATATAGTTGAAATTGATTACGAAAAAGGATTTCCTAATTTCAAAATTGAAAACAGAAACGTAAAACCATTTGATTTGAATTTAGAACACCAACTAAATTTAAGTTTTCCGATTGATAATTTTGTCTTTTATCAAACGAATAAAAGAAGTCGAAATTCAAAAGAAGAAAAAGAATATAAAGCCGAGTTAGCTAACTTTATTCAAAGCTCTAAAGCAACACTAGATGAACTTTTAAATTCAGATAAAATTTCACCAGAAACGTATGATTCGCAGTTGAATTACATCACTTTTTACTGCCTAAATACAGATTCAAAAACAAATTTTTCTGATTATAAAAACAAACTTAAAAACGAAGAATTAATTTGGTTAAAATCGTATCGCTATTTCTTGGAATTATATGTAAAAAACGAGTTTAAAATAAAGAAATACGAAAAAGAAATTAAAGATTTTGAACTAAAAACCGCTAATAACAAAACCAAAACAAAAGATGTAAGCGTTCAATATGAAGATAACGAAAATAGTTTCCTTCAAGTTGAAAAATCGGACTTATTTTCTGCAAAAGCAAAAGAATATTTGTTGTACGTTTATTTGAATCGAATTGCAAAAACAGATTCACAAAAGCTATCAACTTATATCTCAATCTTTAAAAAATATTCAAATGATAAAAAATTAATTGAAGGTTTTGAAAACGCCTTTTTAGTTGACATTGAAGCTTTAAAACAAAACACTTCTGAAGTTGTTTTGTATGACGAAAACAAAAAGGCGACTACATTATCCGCAATTATTGAAGCTAATAAAGGTAGAATAATTTATATTGATTTTTGGGCGAGTTGGTGTGCACCTTGTAGAGCTGCGTTTCCAAGTTCGAGAAAATTACACGAAGAATTCAAAGAAAAAGAAATTGTGTTCTTGTATTTATCTACAGACGCTAACTTTGAAGCTTGGAAAAAAGCAAATCAATTTGAGAAACTGACCGAAAACAGCTATTTGATAATTAATCCGAAAACTTCGGAATACTTAAAAAAACTAGCAATTGATTTTATCCCGAGATATGTCTTAATAAATTCGAATGGTGAAATTTCAAATCCAAAAGCACCTTTTCCTGATTCTGAAAAAATCAAACAAGATTTGAATGGATTGTTACAAAGTAAATAATTAATTCGTAGTTTTTTTTCTCGCTTTAATTGCTTTCATTATCAATGGAAATGAAGTTACTGCAATTAAAATTAAGATGATGGTTTCAATATGTTTCTTTAAATCGATACCAAATTCTTCATTGAAGAATCCGTATAAATAATGGCCTGCAAAAACTAAGGTAAACGACCATAGCAGAGAACTTAACACATTGTAAAACATAAACTTACTTTTCTGCATATGTACAATTCCTGCAATAATAGGTACGAATGTTCTAACTATTGGAAGAAAACGAGCAAAAATGATAGCTTTTCCACCGTGTTTTTCAAAAAACGCTTGTGATTCATACAAATACTTCTTTTTGAAAAAGAAACTATCTTCTTTGTTGTATAAAAATTGACCGCTTTTGGCACCAAACCAATATCCGAAGATATTTCCTAAAGTTGCTGCTGATGCAATTAACAAAGCCAGAATGGTAACGTTTGACAAATCGCTTGGAATCACAAAAAACGTTTCTACTAATTCGCGACTATAAATTCCAGACAGAAACAACAAACTATCACCAGGTAAAAAGAATCCTGCAAATAAACCGGTTTCAGCAAAAACTATGAATAAAACCATATAAATCCCAATAGGAATTCCACCTACTTCCATAGTGATATAGAATTCGGGATTGAAAAGTTTGGTCCAGTGAAAATCGTTCATACTAAGCTAATTTATTTACAGATTTTGCAACAATCATAGAAACGGCTGCATCACCTGTAACATTAACGGTAGTTCTACACATATCTAAAGGTCGGTCAATGGCAAAAATTAAAGCTAAACCAGCTTCTGGAATTCCAGCTTGTGCTAACACAATTACCAACATTACCATTCCGGCACCAGGAACAGCAGCACTTCCGATAGAAGCTAAAGTTGCGGTTACAATAATTCCTAATTGAGTAGCTAAAGATAAATCCATACCAAAAGATTGTGCAATAAAAACAGCTGCAACCGCTTGATATAAACTGGTTCCATCCATATTAATTGTAGCGCCAATAGGTAAAACAAAACTAGCTACTTCATCATCAACTCCTAAATTATCAACGGTTCTTTCCATAGTAACTGGTAAAGTTGCCGCACTTGAACTCGTTGAAAAAGCTAATAATTGAGCTGGAGAAATTCCATTGATAAAAAATTTTGGGCTTTTCTTAGCGAATACTTTAACCAAAAATAAATAGAAAGACATTACTAAAATTAATCCTATAATCACGGTTAAGCCATACATACCAAGTGCTTTAAACAAATCTAAACTTGGCGATTCGGCTACAATAGCAGCTAGTAATGCAAAAACACCAATAGGCGAAAACAACATGATAATATCAATCATTTTCAAAATAATTTCATTGAAACTATCAAAAAAATCTTTAACCGGTTTTGATTTATCTTCAGGCAATAAAATCATGGCAATTCCAAAAATTACTGCAAAGAAAATTACTTGCAACATATTTCCGTTATCAGCAGAAGCTTTAATAATATTATCCGGAACAATATCAATTAAAGATTGTAATGGGCCCACTTCACTTTGCTTATTTGCCGCTTCAATTTTTGAATTAGCATCAGCCGTGTAACTTGAAACTAATTCGGTTCTAGTTTGTTCAGAGATAAAGCTTCCAGGTTTAATAATATTAACAATTACTAATCCAATAGAAACCGCAATAACCGTTGTTAGTATATATAATCCGATAGTTCTTCCGCCCATTTTAGACAGCTTAGAGATATCTTTTAAGTCAGAAATTCCTTTAATTAGGGAAGCCAAAATCAGTGGAACTGCAATTAACTTTAATAAATTAATAAAGATGGTTCCAAAAGGTTTTACCCAATCCACAATAACGTCTTTTCCCCATGTAAATTGAATCAATATAAAAGCGAATAAAACCCCGAAAACCATTCCAAGTAATATTTGCCAGTGTAGTGCTAATTTTTTCATTATCAAATTCACTTTTAAGATTGTGAAAATAGGGATATTTTTTGAAAAAATTGCTACATTTAGCTTCGTTTTAAAAATAACAGATATGAAAAATTACATTTTTCTCATTTTCAGCATGATAAGTATGAGTACATTAGCACAGCAAAACCTAACTCCTGAAACCCTATGGCAATTAGGAAGAGTTACTCCTTTAGGAATTTCAAAAGACGGAAAACTATTAGTTTACAAAGTGGGAACACCTTCTATTGAAGAAAATAAAATCAATTCAAAATATTACACGATTCCAGTTCAAGGAGGAAATGCTACCTTGGTGGAAGATTATAAATCATTATTAGCCGACAAAAATGTTTCTCCTGATGGAAAATTATTGCTGTTTTCTAAAGAAGTTAAGGTGGAAAAATTATTGGGAAAAGACCTTTATCCAGAATTATCAAAAACCACAGCTCAAGTTTATACTGGCTTGGATTACCGTCATTGGGATACTTGGAATGATGGAACACACAATCATGTTTTCTATTCACAGAATAAAAAAGATGCAGTTGGAATTGACATTATGCCAAACGAACCTTATGATGCCCCTCAAAAACCTTTTGGAGGTGATGAAGATTACATTTGGTCACCTGATGGAACAAAAATCATCTACGTTTGTAAAAAGAAAGCCGGAACGGCTTATGCAACGAGTACGAACACCGATTTATACGAATACGATTTAGCTACAAAAATCACAAAAAACCTTACCGAAAGCAATTTAGGTTACGATACGCATCCGATTTTTTCTCCAAAAGGCGATTTGTCTTGGTTACAAATGAAACGCGATGGTTATGAAGCGGATAAAAATGATATTATCGTTCGTCACAAAGGTCAAGATTTAAATATCACTTCAAATTGGGACGGAACTGTGGATAGTTTTACTTGGAGTAAAGATGGAAAAAGAGTGTATTTCATTGCACCGATAAAAGGAACAAAACAATTATTTTTTATTGAATTTCAAGGACATAAAAAGATTTCATTTGAGGTAAATCAAATTACCGATGGTGATTTTGATGTGAATGCAATTGTAGGTTTTTCAGGAACTTCGGTTTTAGTAACTCGAAACGATATGAACCGTGCTCCAGAAGTATATTCGTATGATTTAGCTAAGAAAACTTGGAAACAAATTACTAAAGTTAATGATGAAACCTATGCTAAAATCGTTTCTTGTAAAACAGAAAAACGTTGGGTTACGACTACCGATGGCAAAAAGATGTTGGTTTGGGTAATTTTACCTCCAAATTTCGATAAAACTAAAAAATATCCAGCGCTTTTATACTGCCAAGGTGGACCACAAAGTGCGTTGACTCAATCGTATTCTTTCCGATGGAACTTCCAATTAATGGCCTCGCAAGGTTATGTAATTGTGGCACCAAACCGAAGAGGAATGCCAGGACACGGAACGGCTTGGAACGAACAAATTTCAGGCGATTGGGGCGGACAAGTAATGGATGATTATTTAGTAGCAATTGATGATGTAGCAAAAGAATCGTATGTAGATAAAAACCGTTTAGGTGCTGTTGGTGCGAGTTATGGTGGATATTCTGTATTTCAATTGGCTGGAATTCACAAAAATCGTTTCAAAACCTTCATTTCGCACTGTGGTATTTTCAATACAGAAAGTATGTACGGAACTACAGAAGAAGTGTTCTTTACGAATTGGGATTCTGGTGGTGCATATTGGGAAAAAGATAATGCTACTGCTCAAAAAACATATAACGAATTCAATCCTATTAAGTTAATTAACAATTGGAATACACCAATTTTAATTATCCAAGGTGGGAAAGATTACCGTGTACCAATTGGACAAGGACAAGAAGCTTTTCAAGCGGCACAATTAAAAGGGATTAAAAGTAAATTCTTATTGTTCCCAGATGAAAACCATTGGGTATTAAAACCTCAAAATGCGTTGGTTTGGCAAAGAGAATTCTTTGGTTGGTTGAAAGAAACTTTATAATCAAACCAAAAATAAATTCATAAAAAAAGCGATTTCAAAATTGAAATCGCTTTTAATCATTCTTTATTCCACTTCTTTCATTACAAAAGATTCCATGAATTTTGTGGTATAATTTCCAGCCACATAATCGGGTTCGTCCATTAATTGTCTGTGGAAAGGAATTGTTGTTTTGATTCCTTCAATTACGAACTCATCTAAAGCGCGCTTCATTTTAGCAATTGCCTCTTCTCGTGTTTGAGCCGTTGTAATCAACTTAGCTATCATAGAGTCATAATTTGGCGGAATAGTATATCCAGCATAAACATGCGTATCTAAACGCACTCCGTGTCCTCCTGGTGCGTGTAAAACCGTAATTTTACCTGGCGAAGGGCGGAAATCGTTATACGGATCTTCTGCGTTAATACGACATTCTATTGAGTGTAATTGTGGATAGTAGTTTTTACCAGAAATTGGCACACCCGCCGCAACTAAAATTTGCTCACGAATTAAATCGTAATCGATTACTTGCTCAGTAATTGGGTGCTCTACTTGGATACGTGTATTCATCTCCATGAAGTAGAAATTTCTGTGTTTATCAACTAAGAATTCAACTGTTCCAGCACCTTCATATTTGATGTACTCTGCTGCTTTAACCGCTGCTGTTCCCATTTTTTCACGTAATTCATCTGTCATGAATGGTGATGGAGTTTCCTCAGTTAATTTTTGGTGACGACGTTGCACTGAGCAATCTCTTTCTGATAAGTGACATGCTTTACCAAAAGAATCTCCCACCACCTGAATTTCGATGTGACGAGGTTCTTCGATTAATTTTTCCATGTACATACCATCATTTCCGAAGGCTGCAGCCGCTTCCATACGTGCACTTTCCCAAGCCTTTTCAAGTTCTTCTTCTTTCCAAATAGCACGCATTCCTTTACCTCCACCACCTGCAGTCGCTTTCATCATTACTGGGTAGCCGATTTCTTTTGCCACTTTTTTAGCTTCTTCTAAAGATTCTAAAATCCCTTCAGATCCTGGAACACATGGAACTCCAGCTTCAATCATCGTTGATTTTGCTGTTGCTTTGTCTCCCATTTTTTCAATCATTTCAGGAGAGGCACCAATAAACTTGATTCCGTGCTCTTGACAAATTTTTGAAAACTTAGCATTTTCTGACAAGAATCCGTATCCTGGGTGAATTGCATCTGCATTCGTAATTTCTGCTGCTGCAATGATATTTGACATTTTTAAATATGACAAATTACTTGGAGCTGGACCAATACAAACGGCTTCATCTGCAAACTTCACATGTAAACTATCCGCATCTACAGTAGAATAAACAGCAACCGTTTTGATGCCCATTTCTCTACAGGTTCTAATTACACGAAGCGCAATTTCCCCTCTGTTGGCAATTAATATTTTTTTAAACATGTACTTTTATAATTAGATAATTAGACCATTCTTAATTTAGAATTTAGAATTTAGAAAAGTTGAATACTTCTAAATTCAAATTTCTAACTTCTAACTTTATTAAGATGGATCAACTAAGAATAATGGTTGATCAAACTCAACTGGTGAAGCATCGTCTACTAAAACTTTTACGATTTTTCCAGACACTTCAGATTCGATTTCATTGAATAATTTCATTGCTTCAATTACACAAAGTACATCTCCTTTTCCAATTGTTGAACCTACTTCCACAAACATAGGTTTGTCTGGAGCTGGTTTTCTGTAGAAAGTACCAATAATAGGTGATTTTACTGTAATATATTTTGAATTATCATCTGTTGATGAAGTTGATGCTGGCGCATCTGCTACAACTGGTGCTGCCACAACTGGTGCTGCTACCATTTGAGGAGCCGCATGCATAGGCATTTGTTGTACGTATGTAGTTGTACCTTCTACACCTTCAGCAGTAGTTTTTATGGTGATTTTAAAATCGTCCATTTCTAATTTTACTTCTGTAGCACCTGATTTTGCTACAAATTTGATTAGGTTTTGAATCTCTCTAATATCCATAATATTTGATTTAGTTTAGTTTGTTATTATTTAGTGTAAGCCCATTTTAAATAGATAGCACCCCAAGTGAATCCACCACCGAAAGCTGCAAAGATAATATTATCTCCTTTTTTCAATTGATTTTCGAAATCTGATAATAATAATGGTAGGGTTGCCGAAGTAGTATTTCCGTATTTTTGAATGTTGATTAAGACTTTAGATTCGTCTAATCCCATTCTATTTGCAGTAGCATCAATAATTCTTCTGTTGGCTTGGTGCGCCACTAACCAATTGACATCATCATGAGATAAATTGTTACGCTCCATGATTTTCTCACTTACATCAGCCATTCCAGAAACAGCATATTTAAAAACTGTTTTACCGTCTTGGAAAACAAAATGTTGTTTGTTTTTTACAGTTTCTTCAGAAGGAGGCAGAATAGAACCACCTGCTTCAATTTTTAAGAATTCTCTTCCGATTCCATCACTTTTTAAGATTTCATCTTGAAGCCCTAATCCTTCTGTATTTGGTTCAAACAATACGGCTCCCGCTCCATCTCCAAAGATGATACAGGTTGCTCTATCTGTGTAATCGATAATCGATGACATTTTATCAGAACCTATCAATAAAACTTTTTTGTATTTTCCAGATGCGATATAAGCTGAAGCTGCAGACATTCCGTAAAGGAAACTCGAACAAGCAGCTTGCAAATCAAATGCAAAGGCATTCGTTGCACCAATTTGTGTAGCTACATAAACTCCCGTTGAAGCTACTGGCATATCTGGAGTTGCCGTTGCCATAATCACTAAATCGATATCTTTAGGATCTAAATTGGCTTTTTCTAATAAATTTTGAGCGGCTTTAATCGCCATGAAAGAAGTCCCTTTTCCTTCTTCTTTTAACAATCTTCTTTCTTTAATTCCGGTACGAGTGGTAATCCATTCGTCATTAGTATCTACTAATGTTTCCAATACTTGATTCGACAAAACAAAGTCGGGAACATAAGAACCTACTGCCGTAATTGCTGCTGTTATTTTATTCATCTTCGATTAATTTTTCCTTCTGAATTTTTAAGATTCAAAAAGTGGTGGAAATTACAAAAAAAATTTCAAACGAATCCTATTCGTTTTTATTAATTTAAAACGAATGGGTACTTAACAAAAAAACTCTCACTATGTGAGAGTTTTCTCTATTTTTTTAAAAGCAATTATGCTACAGCTTCGTTTTTGTCAATTACAACTTGACCTCTGTAGTACATTTTACCTTCATGCCAGTAAGCTCTGTGGTATAAGTGAGCTTCACCAGTTACAGGACAAGTAGCAATTTGAGCAACTGTTGCTTTGTAATGCGTTCTTCTTTTATCTCTTCTTGTAGACGACTGTCTTCTCTTAGGATGTGCCATTGTTCTATTTTATTTATCCGTTAATAGTTTTTTTAAATTCTCCCATCTAGGGTCAATATCATTATTTTGTTGTTCTTCTTTCTTGTTTTCTTTTGGAGAAAGCGATTCTAATTTTTGAATTACATCTGACAGCGAACCATCTTTAACACCAGGATGTATTCTTCGTAACGGCACTGATAATATGATGGACTCATAAATATACTGTGCTACATTTACTTGAAATTCGCCATGAGGTAAAACGAGCAACTCCTCATTTTCATCATTAAAGGCATCTCCAAACTTAACTAAAAGTTTTAATTTTCCTTTTATTGGCAAATCAAACTCTTCACCTGAAACATCACAAGGTACATTTACAGTTCCTTTGTGTTTAAAATCAAGCTCTAGCATAGTGCTTTTCTTCTCTAAAACAATATCTACTTTGACTGAAACGTCATTAAATTCGTTGTAATCAAAGTTTTTAAAGAACGTATTATCTATTTGATAATCAAACTGATGCTTCCCTATTTTTAACCCCACAAATGGAATTAAATATTCTTTTAAATTGTTCATAACAACAGTTTTACCTTTTTAAAAGGTGTGCAAAGATATAAAATATTTATAAATTCAAACTAGTTGTAAACATTTTTTTGTTTATAACTGTTTTTCTTTTGTTTTTAAAGGGTTCTTTATCAGCTCTTGATAGTCATTTCTTTTCTTAAAAATATCAATCGCTAAATAAACTGCCTCTTTAAATGACTCGTGATTAGCCACTCCTTTGCCTGCAATTTCATAAGCAGTTCCGTGATCGGGAGAAGTTCTAATTTTATTTAATCCAGCCGTATAATTTACTCCATTGCCAAACGACAAGGTTTTGAACGGAATTAATCCTTGATCGTGATATGTTGCAATTACTGCATCATATTTTTCATATTGTGCCGAACCAAAAAATCCATCTGCCGAAAAAGGTCCAAAAACCATATTTCCAGCTTCAAATAATTTTTTCAATGCAGGTTTGATGATTTTTTCTTCTTCTTGACCAATTACACCATTATCACCAGAATGTGGATTCAATCCTAAAACTGCCACTTTTGGTTTTTCAATTTCAAAATCTTGCTTTAACGTTTGGATGATTGTTTTGATTTTACTCGAAATCAATTTCTCATTCAAATGTTTTGCCACTTCATTTACGGGAACATGATCGGTAAGTAAACCAACACGTAAATCATCGTATACCATTAACATTAAAGCATCTCCTTCCAACTCTTTATCCAAATAATCGGTATGTCCAGGAAATTTAAATTCTTCAGATTGAACATTATATTTGTTAATAGGAGCAGTTACTAAAACATCCACGAAACCTTCTTTTAAAGCTTTAGTAGCCGCAACGAATGATTTTATAGCGTAACTTCCTACTACATCATCATTTTTTCCTAACTCTAAGTTTACTCCTTCACGCCAAACATTAAGCACATTAAGTTTTCCAACAACCAACTGATCTAATTTATCAATTCCGTGAATGGCAATATCGATATTCAATTCTTTTCTCAAAAAAGAAACAATCTTAGCATTTGCAAAAATTACTGGCGTACATAATTCTAACATTCGGTTATCTTCAAATGTTTTCAAAATAACTTCGCTTCCAATACCATTTAAATCTCCAATTGAAATTCCAACAATTATATTTTCTGCTTTTTTAACCATAACAAATGTGATTTATTGCTTACTTTTGATGTGCAAATTTAGTAAAATTAAATCAGTTATGTTTACCGGAATTATAGAAACCCTCGGAATTATAAAAGAAATCGAAAAAGATCAGGAAAACCTACATGTAACGGTGGAATCCGAAATTACTCACGAATTAAAAATTGACCAAAGTGTAGCTCATAACGGCATTTGTTTAACGGTAGTGAAAATCGAAAACAAAAATTACACTGTAACTGCTATCAAAGAAACGATTGATAAGACTTCAATCGGAACTTGGAAAGCTGGAGATATCGTAAACTTAGAACGCGCCATGAAACTTGGAGACAGACTTGACGGACACATTGTTCAAGGACATGTTGACCAAACAGGAATTTGCACAAATATTAAAGAAGCCAATGGAAGTTGGGTTTTTACTTTCGAATATGACGCTTCTCTAAACAACATCACTATAGAAAAAGGTTCAATTACCGTAAACGGAACCAGTTTAACTGCGGTGAATTCTGGACTAAACTCTTTCAGTGTAGCAATAATTCCTTATACTTTTGACCACACCAACTTTAATAGATTCGAAGTTGGAACCATAGTGAATTTAGAATTTGATGTAATTGGAAAATATGTAAATAGACTGAATGATTTAAGAAAATAAAAAAGGCTCCAATTAAGAGCCTTTTTTTATAAAAATATATTTTTTCAAAGAATAGAATCCTAAAACCAATGCTAGAAAAAAAAGTATTATAGCCATACTATCTAGTGGCAACCCTGGAGGAGGTGGCGGTGTAGGAGGAGGAGGATTAGTTCCTGCAGCAAAGATACTATGAATACCAAAAAGTACTACAATAATCGCTATAATTTTATTCATATTTATTCTAATTGGGGGCAAAAGTATAATTTATGTATATACATCACTAACTAAAGAGTAATCCTTAATAATTTGTTAACTGCAACAAACTAGTTTATTAAACGACGGATATTTTTTTTTATACTTAACAAGCTATTTTCAAAAAACTAAAAAACCAATCTGAAATGATTTTTTTAAGTGGTCCCACCTGGGCTCGAACCAGGGACCACCTGATTATGAGTCAGGTGCTCTAACCAACTGAGCTATAGGACCAATATTGAAGGTGCAATATTAAGACTATTTTTTATGGAACGCAAATCTTTTTTACAACTTTATTTAATTTCTTGACATAGTTCTATCAAAACACCATTTGTCCCCTTTGGATGAAGAAACGCAACCAATTTATTGTCAGCACCTTTCTTTGGAATTTCATTCAAAACAACAAAACCCTCTTGTTTAAGACGTGACATTTCTTCTGTAATATTTTCGACATCGAAAGCAATGTGATGAATCCCCTCTCCCTTTTTTTCTAAAAACTTAGCAATTGGGCTATCGGAATTTGTTGCTTCTAACAATTCTATCTTATTTGGCCCATTCATAAAAAAAGAAGTTTTTACACCCTCACTTACCACTTCCTCTTCTTTATAAGGTGGATTGCCAAATAATTTCTCGAAAAGCAAATTTGATTCCTTTAAACTTTTTACCGCAATACCTATATGTTCAATTTTTCTCATTAATATTTAACTTTGTTTTAAGCAAAGTTAATAAAAATTCTTACTGAGGCTAAACAATATCTTTATGAAGAGTTAAAGAAATTTTGCTTGATTATTTTTTTGTATTTTTGCATCATGGAAACAAATAGACAAAAAAAAATAGGAGCGCTTTTACAAAATGATTTAGTATCAATTTTACAAGGTGAAATCCGTAAAAATAACATCAATAATTTAGTAATTTCGGTTTCAAAAGTGAATGTAACCTCAGATTTGTCCATTGCAAAAATACATTTGAGTATTTTCCCAACAGAAAAAGCTCCCGAAATTTTAGCTGCTATTAAAAGTAACTCTCCGCTTATCAAACACGATTTAGCACAACGTGTAAAAAATCAATTACGTAAAGTTCCTAGTTTAATTTTCTATATTGACGATAGTTTAGATTATATTGAAAAAATCGACAAGGCTTTGTCTGGAGAAGAAAACCCTATTGAAAACAGAGATTTATTAGAGAAAAGAAAGAAATCATAAATTGAAACTTTCCTTCTACATAGCTAAGCGTTATGCTATAAGTTTTAGTAAAAACAAAGCAATTAATATCATAACCGGTATTGCTTCAGTAGGCATCATTGCAAGCACTATGGCCTTATTTGTCTTTTTATCTGTTTTTAGTGGATTGAAAGAATTTAGTTTAAACTTTGCAAATGTTTCTGATCCTGATTTACGAGTAGAAACTAATTCAGGCAAAACTTTTTCTGTAAATCATAAACAAGAAGAATTATTACATAAAAGCAAATACATTGCTTCTTTTTCCAAAATAATTGAAGAACGTGTTTACTTTATGTACGACAACAAAGAGTTAGTAGCACATATTAAAGGTGTTGATAATCAGTTTGTAAAAGTAACAGATTTCAATAAGCATTTATATGCAGGAGAATGGTTTGAAAATAATTCTGAAAATGTAGTTATTGGTGCTGATATAAGCAGAAAATTAGGTTTAGGTTTATTTGACTATAATAACGCATTAGAAGCCTACGTTCCAAAACCTGGAAAAGGAGATATTGAAAATCCAAGCGAAGCTTTTAATAAAACTTTACTATTCCCCTCGGGCATTTACTCTATCAATGAAGAATTAGATGGTAAATTTGTTTTTTGTTCTATTGGACTAGCCCAACATTTTTTGACTATGAAAAATAACGAGATCACAAATCTTGAAATAAAGTTAAAACCTAATGCAGACGAAAATAAAGCCAGAGAAGAACTTAACTCTATTTTTGGTAATTCTATAAAAATAAAAAACAGAACTCAGCTAAACGATTCACTTTACAAGATGCTTCAATCTGAAAATCTGTTCATTTATTTATTTAGCACGTTAGTTGTAATTCTAACATTATTTTGTTTAGCTGGAGCTATCGTAATGATTATAATTGATAAAAGAGAAAATCTTAAAACCTTATACAACTTAGGGCTAACTCAGACTTCAATCCGTTCCATTTTTTTTACACAAGGAATTCTCATCACCATATTTGGATTAATATTAGGGTTATCATTAGCAATTGCTATAATTTTACTTCAGCAACACTTTGCTTTTATTATGATTACACCTAGCATGCCTTATCCTGTTCTTTTTGAATGGCAAAACATCTTAATTGTTATTATGACAATAGCTATTTTAGGTATAATATCTTCTTGGATTGCCTCTGGAACGGTGAATAAAAAAATTCTTTCGTAATTTTTATGTATTTTTGTTAAAACTATTCGAAAAATTGAAAGCAACAAGAAAAATCTACTTCGCCTCCGATCAACACTTTGGCGCTCCAACACCAGAATTAAGTTTTCCAAGAGAACAAAAATTCATCCAATGGTTAGATGTAGTTAAGCAAGATGCAGATGCTATCTTTTTACTTGGCGATTTATTCGATTTTTGGTTTGAATACAAAACCGTTGTCCCAAAAGGATTCGTTAGAGTTTTGGGGAAATTAGCCGAAATTAAAGACTCTGGTATTCCAATTTATTTCTTCGTTGGGAATCACGACTTATGGATGAGTGATTATTTTCAAAAAGAGTTAAACATACCTGTTTATCACGATAATCAAGAATTCACATTTAACGGAAAAACATTCTTAATTGGTCACGGCGATGGAAAAGGACCAGGTGATATGGGTTACAAACGAATGAAAAAAGTCTTCACCAATCCGTTTTCAAAATGGTTATTTCGTTGGTTACATCCTGATATTGGTGTGAAATTAGCCCAATATTTATCGGTGAAAAACAAACTGATTTCAGGCGTAGAAGATGTAAAATATTTAGGAGAAGATAATGAATGGTTGGTTCAATATTGTAAACGAAAGTTAGAAACTAAAGAGTACAATTACTTTGTTTTTGGCCACCGTCATTTACCTTTAGAAATTGAATTAACCGAAAATTCGAAATACATCAACTTAGGCGATTGGATTGGGTATTTCACCTATGGCGTTTTTGATGGCGAAAAAATGGAATTAAAAGAATTTAAAAATTAAATCGTTTCCAAATCTTTTTCGATATCCAATTCTCTGAATTTTGGTGAGGCTACAGCAGTAACTCCCACAATTCCTAAAGTCATCATGCCACCAAAAACAACAGCTGGAACTACTCCCATAATTTTGGAAGCCAATCCACTTTCAAAAGCACCTAATTCATTTGAAGAACCTACGAAAATTGAATTCACAGAAGAAACGCGTCCACGCATGTGATCAGGTGTGTAAATTTGAAGAATGGTTTGCCGAATTACTACTGAAATTCCATCAGTTACTCCACTCAAAAATAAAGCTACTACGGATAACCAAAAGTTAGTCGATAAACCAAAAACAATAATACAAATTCCAAATCCGAAAACAGCTAATAATAACTTTTTACCTGCTTTTTGATGTAACGGAATTGAAGTTGAAATCAACATGGTAATTAATCCACCAATAGCTGGTGCTGCTCTTAAAATTCCAAATCCTTCCGAACCTACTTTTAAAACATCTTGCGCAAAAATCGGTAACAATGCAACGGCTCCACCAAACAAAACCGCAAACATATCTAAAGAAATAGCATTCAAAATAGGTTTTGAACTAAATACAAAAGACAATCCTTCTTTCAAACTTTTGAAAATAGGTTCACCTAATTTTGGATTTAAAATCGGTTTTCTTTCAATTTGTGTCAATACGATTAAAGCCATAATCACACAAAAAACCACAAAAACCAACGACCAAAAAACGCCAACCCAACCAATTGCAAATCCCGCCAAAGCTGGTCCAATTACAGCCGCCACTTGCCAAGTAGAACTACTCCATGTCGCTGCGTTTGGCTGTTCTTTTTTAGGAATAATTAACCCTAATAAACTAAAAACAGACGGAATTAGAAAAGCACGAATGATTCCGCCCACAAAAACTAGAGCGTAAATTCCGTACAAAATGGTATTTTTTGAAAAAGAATCGATAAAATTCGGATGCACTAACAAACACATCAAAGCACTAATTGTTGCTAATCCAGAAAAACATTTGATTAACAAGCCTTTCTTCTCATTCTGATCTACAATATGTCCGGCAAACAACGCCATACTTATGGCTGGAATGATTTCCATCAACCCAATTAACCCCAATGATAGCGGGTCTTTTGTGAGGCGATACACTTCCCACTCAATCAATACAAATTGCATCGACCAAGCCAAAACAATAAACAATCGCATGGCTAAAAACCAGCGAAATTCGGGAATTCGTAAAGATGAAAATGGGTCTTTTTTAGCCATTTGAAGCTTTGATATCACGGAATTGCAATTGCAAAGTTACAGTATCTTTCCATTCATTTTCTTCCAAAGAGAAAATTGCATCAAATTTATTTTTGTTGGTAACCCAATCTAATTTATTACCTAATCCAAAACCAATTGCTCCAAAACTTTCCGAATTTCCTTGTTTTACAAACGCTTTCAAATGTTCGTTATCGGAACCTAAAGTCTTAGCATAGCCTGAATCGGTTACTCCTTTTACTAAGAATAACGGTGTCATATTTTCCGGTCCGAATGGTTCGAATTGTTTCAACAAGCGCATTAGTTTCGGATTGATTTCTGATAATTCAATTTCAGCATCGTATAAAATTTCAGGCGTCAACAAATCGGGGTGAATAGTTTCTTGCACAACTTTTTCGAAGGCATTTTTAAAATTTTCGTAGTTTTCTTCTAAAAGCGTCATTCCTGCAGCATACATGTGGCCACCGAATTGTTCCAAATGTTCCGCACACGCTTCCAACGCATTATACACATCGAAATCTTTTACAGAACGTGCCGAAGCTGCTAATTTTTCACCACTTTTCGTAAAAACGATCGTTGGACGATAGTAATTTTCTACCAATCTTGATGCGACAATTCCGATAACACCTTTGTGCCAATTTTCTTGATATACAACAGTTGAAAATCGGTTTTGTTCGTTATTTTCTTCAATTTGAAGTAAAGCTTCTTTCGTAATTTGTTTGTCTAATTCTTTTCTATCGGAATTATGCTGTTCGATTTCGGAAGCAAATTGTTCGGCTTGGTCTAAATCGTATTCGGTTAATAAAGCAACGGCTTCGTTTCCATGTTTGATTCTTCCTGCGGCATTGATTCTTGGCGCTACGATGAAAACAACATCGGTAATCGTTAGGACTTTTTTCTTTACATTCTGAATCAACGCTTTAATGCCTGGTCTTGGATTCGAATTAATCACTTCTAAACCAAATTTAGCCAACACTCTATTCTCACCCGTAATCGGAACAATATCTGCGGCAATCGCAGTTGCGACCAAATCTAAATATTCGATTAAATCATCAATGGTTTGATTTCGATTTTCGGCTAAAGCTTGAATCAATTTAAATCCAACACCACAACCACACAATTCATCATATGGATACGAACAATCTTCGCGTTTTGGATCTAAAACCGCAACGGCTTCGGGCAAAATATCACCAGGTCGATGATGGTCGCAAATGATAAAATCAATATTTTTTGCTTTGGCGTAATTCACGTGGTCAATTGATTTGATGCCACAATCCAACGCAATAATTAAGGAAATATCGTTGTCTTCGGCATAATCAATTCCCATATAAGAAATGCCGTAACCTTCTGCGTATCTATCGGGAATGTACGTCGCAACATTCGGATAAAAAGTACGTAAATAACTCGAGACTAGGGAAACAGCGGTTGTTCCATCAACATCGTAATCACCGAAAACTAAGATATTTTCGTTGTTAGCAATTGCTTTTTCAATTCGCGCAATAGCTTTGTCCATATCTTTCATCAGATACGGATTGTGCAAATCGGCTAAAGTGGGACGGAAAAACGTTTTGGCTTGTTCGAAGGTTTCGATCCCTCGTTGAACTAAAAGTGTCGCGATGATTTCATCGACTTGAAGTGCTTGCTGAATGGCTTGAACTTTTTCTGGATTTGGCTTAGATTTTGGATTCCAACGCATAGTTTAATTACGAATTAAAAATTATGAATTATTTTATTTTGGCTTATATAATTGAATGACAAAGGTATAAATATTTTTTATTTCAGCCACAGATTGCACTGATTATAAGGATTAAATCCGTGAAAATCTGTAAAATCCGTGGCAAAAAATTATAATTTATGGTAAAAAATCGCCACCTCAACTTTTGCAAATTGACGAAACATTTCCATCACACCACAATATTTTTCTACCGATAAATTCACAGCTTTTTCTAGCTTTTTCTCGTCTAAATTGTTACCGTAAAAATGGTAATCTACTTTTACTGTGTGATACGTTTTTGGATGTTCTTCGGTTAATTCGCCTGAAGTTTCAATTTTGAAATCGGCTACTTCTAACTTCATTTTTTCCATTAAAGAAGCTACATCTAAACCTGTACAACCCGCTAAAGCCGATAACATCAACGCTTTGGGACGCAAGCCTTTTCCTTCTCCTCCATTTTCTGGACCGGCATCAATTGAAATTATGTCGCCACTTGGATTAGTGGACTCAAATTGCATTTTACCTTTCCAGGTGGTAGTTATGTTGTGTGTTTCCATAGTTTTTTTGTTTCAAAAATAAACTTTCTTATTTTTTCATATAAGTTTCAAAGAAATTATAGTCTACTTCATAAACAATTTTAGGTTTAACACCTAATTCAGCTTTTTCAAAAAGTTCAACTAATTTCTTTCCATCTATCAGTTCAATCGGTGGCGCTCCATCTCTTGAAGCTTCTCTTTTTGCGTCTTCAGAAAATGTCCCCGTAGTTAATATAATTCCTTTATCTGCTCTACCAATCATAGCATTTCTAAAATCACCAATCTGAGCTCTCGAAACAGTTCCTTTATATCTTTTACATTGAAATAAAACTTTCATACTTACAAAAGGATTTAATTCTAATGTCCCATATCCATCAATTCCACCATCGTGTGAAGCTTGAGTCACGTGAACATTCTCAAAACCATGTTCTCTTAAAAGTCTTTTACAAACATGTTCAAATCCGATTGGAGAAACACTCTGCAACACTTCCAATAAAGTCGGTGTTATTTCATTATCTAACTCTTCTGGTTCTTCTTGCTCTTGAGTTTGTACAATTTTATCTTTAGACGATTTATCTTTTTTTGCTTTCTGATGGATTTCAACCCATTTTAAAAAAATTGTTCTTGCATCATCTTGGGTTAAAAAAGTCTCTTGTCCTTTTGAAGATAATGTCCAAACACCTTTTTTTGAATTATCAAGTAAACCTTCCCAAACCAAATATTGTCGCGCCCAAGCAACTTGATTATCAAATCTTAAAATACCAGATTTCATAACCTCTTCTCTTTGAGAATCTTTAATTTTTTCAGCTTTTGCAATTTCTTCAACAACTTCTTTTGGTCTGCCTGAACCTCCAAGTTCTCTCAAAGCATTCAAAAGTGGACCGAACCATTTAGTAAATTCTGCTTGAGTTGATTTTTTTCTTTTATCTATCATTTGTTATTTTATGAAATTTGTAACTGCTCACTAAAAACTGAACACTGAACACTATTTTTTTCCCCCCACAACCACAACAATTTCCCCTTTGGCTGGTTTCGCTTCAAAATGTTTCAATACTTCTTCTGCGGTTCCTCTAACGGTTTCTTCGTGTAATTTGGATAATTCTCGGGAAACAGAAACAGGTCTGTCGGCTCCGAAATATTGGACAAATTCGGCTAAGGTTTTGTTTAATTTATGTGGCGATACGTAGAAAATCATGGTGCGATATTCTTCTTGTAACGCTAAAAATCGGGTTTGTCTTCCTTTTTTATCGGGTAAAAAGCCTTCGAATACGAATTTATCATTGGGTAAACCACTATTTACTAAAGCCGGTACAAAAGCAGTTGCGCCTGGCAAACATTCCACGGCAATTCCGTTTTCTACACAAGCGCGCGTAAGCAAAAAACCTGGGTCAGATATTGCTGGAGTTCCCGCATCGCTAATTAAAGCAATGGTTTCGCCTGCTTGTAAACGCTTGACCAAATTTTCAACGGTTTTATGTTCGTTGTGCATGTGGTGGCTGTGCATGTGCGTGGCAATTTCGAAGTGTTTTAGCAATTTCCCGCTGGTGCGTGTGTCTTCTGCTAAAATTAAATCGACTTCTTTTAGTACTTTAATAGCACGAAAAGTCATGTCTTCTAAATTGCCAATTGGCGTTGGAACGATATATAATTTACTCATTTAAAACTATTTATAAACACAAATTTCACGAATTAGCACGAATTAACTATGTAGGCTAAGAAAAACTCAAACAATAAAAAAACCTATGTTTCTATGTGGTTAAACTAAAAACTCGAACTTCAAGAATTAGCACGAATTAACTATGTAGGCTAAACAAAACTCAAACAATAAAAAAACTATGTTTCTATGTGGTTAAATTAAAAACTCGAACTTCAAGAATTAGCACAAATTCACAAAAGAAATCTGTGACTGAAAACTGAGACTGCGACTAAAAACTAACTAAACTTTTTCTCCACAATTTCCATGAAACGCGTTTCGAATTCTTCAGCACCTTCCCAATTGTTATAATCCGGCTTTACGAAATCATCTACGAAAGCTTTTGCTTCTTCAAAACTATCAAACGTATTCAATTGCGAAACGACACGGTTAAAATCATCCGAACTACCTCCAAATAATTTCTTTTCAAATCCAATTCTATCATTTAAGCCAAAAGTAATAGCCTTATTCAATCTATCATTTAACGAACTGATTCTTGGCTCTTGGCTTACTTTTTCAAAAGTTGCTTTTACTTCTTCTTCTAAGACTTTTGAAGTTTCGGCAACAGGTTCAGGTTGAACTTCTTCCTTAACTTCTTCAACTGGCGTTACAGCTTCAAAAACAGTTTCAGTAACTTTTTCAACTTCTGCTGGAACATCTTCCACTTTCACGAAATCCAATTCTTGATAATCATGTACCAATAAATCTTCAAACGAAATTTGTTTCGCTGGTTCTTCTGTTTTTGGTTCCGAAACTTTGGAATCGGCAACTGGTTTTTCCTCTATGATCTCTTCTTCAATTGGTTCTTCTTCCATTGAAGTAATCAATACTTCCTCCTCTTCGTCTTCATCATCTTCCACGATTAACTCCGCCACCACAATTTTTTCTTCTTCCATTGGAGTTGCTGGAGTTTTTTCTTCTGCAACTGGAATCTCAACTTCCTTTTCAGGTACAATTTCTTCCACAACAGGAATTGGTTGTTCAAAAACATCGGCTTGCTTTCCTTCTAATTTTGCTTCTAAAACTTCTTCTGAAATTTCGTCTTTTACCAATTCAAAATTCTCTTCATAAAAGCGTAAAATCGTCAATTGATCGTACAAATTTTTAGCTTCTTGCTGCAATTGAACCGTTTCTGAATGGTTTTTTAACTTTAAAATTCGGTGGGCAATACTGATTAATTCAGCGGTTACTCTTTTCTTCATAACTTTATTGGATGGAATTGAATATATCGATACTTTTTTAATAATTTTGTTTTGATTACAAATGTAACAGAAAATAATTTTTAACGTACGAAAGATACAAAATGTTTCTCGAAAATACCGTAAATCAACAAGAACAATTTGGCTGGATTGAAGTAATTTGTGGCTCCATGTTTTCGGGTAAAACCGAAGAATTAATTCGCCGCTTAAAACGCGCTCAGTTTGCTAAACAAAAAGTAGAAATCTTCAAACCGGCTGTCGATACACGATATGACGACGAAATGGTGGTTTCGCACAACAAAAATGAAATTCGTTCTACACCAGTTCCTGTTGCTGAAAATATTCGAATTTTAGCTCAAGGCTGCGATGTGGTTGGTATTGATGAAGCGCAGTTTTTCGACGAAGAAATTGTTGCCGTTTGTAATGATTTAGCCAATTCTGGAATCCGTGTTATCGTTGCTGGATTGGATATGGATTTTAAAGGAAATCCGTTCGGACCGATGCCTGGACTTATGGCTACAGCCGAATATGTTACCAAAGTGCACGCCGTTTGTACTCGCACTGGAAATTTAGCACATTATAGTTTCAGAAAATCGGATGATAAAAGATTGGTTATGCTTGGCGAAACCGAAGAATACGAACCACTAAGTCGTGCAGCCTATTTTAAAGCCATGCGTGAAAACATGGAAGTCAAAGATGTTGAAATTGTAAACAAGCAAAAAGACGACAATCAATAAATTGAACCTCAACCTAACTCATATTATTTCGTTTTGTAAAGGCGTTTTTCACGGAAATTCGACTGAGTTTACGGCAAGTCATATTTCGATTGACAGCCGTTCGTTACAAAATGGAAGCAACACCTTGTTTTTTGCCATCAAAGGACAAAATCACGATGCGCATTTGTATTTGGAAGAGTTGATTGCAAAAGGCGTTCACTATTTTGTGGTCGAATATATTCCGGAACATGTATACGAAAAAGCAAATTTCATTATCGTTGAAAATTCGTTAAACGCATTACAACAAACTGCGATTGGCTATCGAAAACAATTCGATTTTCCATTTGTGGGAATTACCGGAAGCAACGGAAAAACCATCGTAAAAGAATGGTTGAATTTCTTGTTAAGCCCGAATCATTTGATTGTTCGAAATCCAAAAAGTTATAATTCACAAGTCGGAGTTCCTTTATCAATTTTAGCGATTGAAGGCAATTATGATTTAGGAATTTTTGAAGCTGGAATTTCGTTACCCAATGAAATGTCGAATTTAGAACACATCATTCAACCTAAATATGGCATTTTAACAAATATTGGTTCGGTTCATGACGAAGGTTTTGCCAATCGTGAAGAAAAAATCAAAGAGAAAATTCACCTTTTTGAAAATTGTTCCAATATTTTCTTGGAAAAGAATACTGAAATTGAAGTTTTACTTCCAGAAAATAGTCAAAAACATACTTGGAGTTTTTCTGATGAAAGTGCCAATCTTTTCGTTTCGAAGAAAATTGAAAATGGCAAAACCGAATTAACTTTCAAAAACGCAGCCAGTACTTTTAGTGTAATAATTCCGTTTTCTGATGAAAATTCGATTGAAAATGTAATTACTTGCGTGAATTTCATGCTGTTTTTGGGCGAAGAAATTGCTTTTATCCAAAATCGAGTTGCCGAATTATATCCAGTAGAATTAAGACTTCAAGCCAAAAAAGGCATCAACAATTGTTTGGTCATCGATGATAGTTATTCTGTAGATTATCAATCGTTGAAAATTGCGTTAGATTTCTTAGAACAACAAAAATTACACGATAAAAAAACAATTATATTATCGGATATTTTTTCGAGTGGCGTTGCTGCGGAAACGCTTTACAATCAAGTAAAACAACTGCTTTCGAAAAATAAAATCGAGCGCATTATTACCATTGGCGAAACCATCGGAAAACAATTGAACGATTTACCAAATGTGATTTCGTTTGCCACTACGCAAGAATTTTTACAGCAATTCAACACGCAATCGTTTCAAAACGAAACCATTCTTGTGAAAGGTGCTCGCGGATTTAACTTTCATGAAATTGTAGTTTTGTTGGAAGAGAAAAATCACGAAACTATTTTAGAAATCAATCTCGATGCGATTAGTCATAACCTGAATTTCTATAAATCCAAATTAAAACCAGAAACCAAAATTATGGTGATGGTAAAAGCGTTTGGCTACGGAAATGGTGGTTACGAAATTGCGAAATTGCTCGAACATCATAAAGTCGATTATTTAGGTGTAGCGTTTGCCGATGAAGGCATAGAATTACGAAAAGCCGGAATTACAACTCCAATTATGGTTTTAAATCCCGAAAACAGTAGTTTTAGAGCCATGATTGCTTATAATTTAGAACCCGAAATTTATTCGATTACAGGTTTACAAGCGTTTTTAAAGATTGCGCAACATCAAAATATTTCTCATTATCCAATTCATATTAAATTGGATACGGGCATGCACCGTTTAGGATTTGAACCGCATTTGATTTCCGAATTGTGTTCCTTACTAAAAAACAACAATTTCGTTAAGGTGAAAAGCGTGTTTTCGCATTTAGCGGCGAGTGATGATTTGCAATTTGATGATTTCACGAAATTACAATTTCAACGTTTTGATACGATGTATTCCGAATTAGAAAAAGTATTGCCTTCAAAACCAATTCGTCATATTTTAAACACGTCTGGCATTTTCAATTATGCGGAAAAGCAAATGGAAATGGTGCGTTTAGGAATTGGTTTGTATGGTATTGGAAATTCGGAACAAGAATTGAAAGTGCTGGAAAATGTGAGTACTTTAAAAACAATCATTTCCCAAATAAGAGAAGTTTCACCCGAGGAAAGCATTGGTTATAGTCGAAGATTTCGAGTAACACAAAAAATGAAAGTCGCTACGATTCCAATTGGTTATGCTGATGGAATAAGAAGAGCTTGGGGCAACGAAAAAGGTTTTGTTACTATCAACAACCAAAAAGCGACCATTTTAGGTTCTATTTGTATGGATATGATGATGGTTGATGTTACGAACATTTCCTGTAAAACCGGAGATGAAGTCATTGTTTTTGGCAAAAACCCGAAAGTAACGGAGATGGCAAATGTTATTGGAACGATTCCTTATGAAATTCTGACTGGGATTTCACAACGCGTGAAGCGAATTTTCTTCAAAAATTAACATTTTATTTTAAATTTTGTATATTCGTAAGTATAAAAACATAAATTAACCCTAAAAATTTAAGACCTATGGGAATGATTTCAGAATTTAAAGATTTTATTGCAAAAGGTAATGCAATGGATTTGGCAGTTGGAGTAATTATTGGAAGTGCTTTTGGAGCTATCGTTAGCTCATTAGTATCTGATGTAATAACTCCTGCATTATTAAACCCAGCATTAAAAGCAGCTCAAGTAGAAGATTTAGCCGGATTAAAAACAGATGGCGGAATTTTATATGGTAAATTTTTAGCAGCTGTAATTAGCTTCTTAGTAATTGCTTTTGTTATTTTCTTAATGGTTAAAGCAATTAACAGCATGAAGAAAAAAGAAGAAGCAGCTCCAGCGGCTCCAGCAGGCCCAACACAAGAGCAATTGTTAGCTGAAATTAGAGACTTATTAAAAAAATAGTCGATACCGCTACATTATATATGCTAAACTAAACCCCGATTCGTCGGGGTATTTTTTTAGAAACTTGTTACAATTCAAAACTTTTGTTATAATTTCATCAATATTTGCTAAGTCATTTGAATATTCTATATTTTTGCATCATAAAATAACACACACAATGAGAGTAGCCGTAGTTGGCGCTACCGGAATGGTAGGCGAAATAATGCTTCAAGTATTAGCAGAACGTAATTTCCCTGTAACGGAGTTAATTCCAGTTGCTTCTGAAAAATCAGTAGGAAAAGAAATCGAATGGAAAGGTAACACCTATAAAGTAGTAGGTTTACAAACCGCTGTAGATATGAAACCTGAGATTGCTTTGTTTTCGGCAGGTGGAGAAACTTCTTTAGAGTGGGCTCCAAAATTTGCCGCTGCAGGAACAACAGTAATCGATAATTCTTCTGCTTGGCGTATGGATGCTACAAAAAAATTAGTAGTTCCAGAAATCAATGCTTCGGTTTTAACTAAGGAAGACAAAATTATTGCGAATCCAAACTGTTCTACGATTCAAATGGTAATGGCTTTAGCGCCTTTACATACCAAATATGATATCAAACGTATTGTTGTTTCAACTTATCAATCCATTACTGGAACTGGAGTTAAAGCCGTGCGTCAATTAGAAAACGAATATGCAGGAATTCAAGATGAAATGGCGTATAAATATCCAATTCATAGAAATGCAATTCCTCAATGTGATAGTTTTGAAGCAAACGGTTACACCAAAGAAGAAATGAAATTGGTGCGCGAAACGCAAAAAATCTTAAACGACAAAACTATTGCGGTTACTGCAACTGCGATTCGTATTCCAGTCGTTGGCGGACACAGTGAAGCGGTAAACGTTCAGTTTGAGAATGATTTTGATGTAAACGAAGTGCGTCAAATTTTACACAACACGCCAGGTGTAACAGTTCAAGATAATTTAGATACGTTTACTTATCCAATGCCAATTTACGCACAAGGAAAAGATGATGTTTTTGTTGGTAGAATTAGAAGAGATGAAAGCCAACCGAACACCATCAACATGTGGATTGTTGCCGATAACTTAAGAAAAGGAGCAGCAACAAACACAATTCAAATTGCGGAATATTTGGTTGAAAATAATTTAGTATAATTTTAGCCACAGATTAACACGGATTTAATCCTTTTGAATCCTTTAATCCGTGGCAAAAAAAATAACCACGAACTAGCGAAATAAGTCATCAAAACTTAAAAAATCGTTAATTCGTGGTTTGTTTTTTGGCTTTGTCCTAAAAGCAGTATATTTGTGATGGTGAAAAAGAAATTATTACATATGAATTTGTTTTTGATGCTTGCAGTATTATTTGCTGTAAGTTATCAATCTATTCACACTTTTTCGCACGACCATCATGTAAAATCGGAATGTTGTGACGATTCGCATCATTTGACTTTTAAAACTTCAGAAAAAACGTTTACCGAAAGTGATGACTGTCCGATTTGTGATTTCAAATTTGCGGCCTTCCTTTTACCAGAAGTTTTCCAATTTGATTTTATTCCTTCGTTTTACGAAATTCCATATCAATTCAATAGTAATGAATCTTGCATTACGAATGAAGGAAATTCTTTTCATCTTCGCGGTCCGCCTGTTTTTATTGCTTAAATAATTTCGCTTTGTTTTCTAAACAAGGCTTCTTCTGCTGTATATCAAAATGATTTACAACACTTTGCTGTATTATTTATCAAATAAAAACAAATTAAAAAATGAAATATCTTTTCAATACACTACTGCTATTGTCATCGATAGTAGGCTTTTCTCAATTTAAAATTAGCGGTTATGTTACAGATACCAACAACCAAAAATTATCTGGCGTTATCGTTCATATCGAAGAAAATAATTCGGAAACCACAACCGACGAAAACGGATTTTATCAATTTTCATCGTTACCAAAAGGAACAAATAGAGTTATTTTTCATTTATCGGGTTACGAAACCAAGAGTGAAATCGTTACGAATAATGGCACCGAAATTAAATTAAATGTAATTCTATCCGAAAAAGAACAACATTTAGATGAAGTCATTATTTCTACTTTATACAACAAAATACAATCGCAAAATGTGATGAAAGTGGAGCACGCATCAGTAAAAACATTAAAAGAAAATGGCGCAACTTCGCTTATTGATGGAATTGCAACCATTCCTGGAGTTTCTCAGATTTCAACAGGAAATTCGATTGGAAAACCTGTAATTCGTGGTTTGAGCGGGAATCGTGTCTTGGTGTATTCGCAAGGTGTTCGTATGGAAAATCAGCAATTTGGCGAAGAACACGGATTAGGATTAAATGCAGCTGGAATTGAAAGTGTCGAAGTTATTAAAGGACCAGCTTCGTTGTTGTATGGTTCGGATGCTTTGGGTGGCGTTGTGTATTTTAATCCGGAGAAATATGCTTCTTTTCAACAAAAATCCGCTGATTTTGAACAAAAATATTTTACTAATACACAAGGAACTTCAACAACTTTCGGGTTTAAAGCATCGCCATCGAATTTTAAGTTTTTGGTTAGAGGAAATTACACATCGAATGCCGATTACAAAGTTCCGAGTAGTGACAGAATCATCAATACACGTTTTATTGAGAAAGATTTTAAATCGGGAATTGGGTATTCAAACTCTAAATTTTCAACCGATTTTAGATACAATTACAACAACTTAAACTTGGGTTTACCTGAAGAAGGTTTAGAAAATTCAGGATTCAGAAATCCGCTATATCCAAAACAAGAAGTCGATAATCATGTATTGAGTTTAAATCAAAAAGTGTATTTCAAAAATTCAAAATTAGAAGGTGATTTTGGTTACTCATTAAACGACCGAAAAGAATTAGAAGCGCCCAATGAAATTGCATTATCTATGAAATTGAAAACCGCGAGTTACAATGTGAAATATTATCTTCCAAAAATGAGTCGTTGGGAAAGCATCATTGGAATTCAAGGAATTGACCAAACCAACACCAATTTCGGGGAAGAATTATTAATTCCAGATGCAAATGTGAAAGATTTTGGTGCTTTTGCTACAACCAATTACACTTGGAACTCGAACATTCTACAAGCGGGAATTCGTTATGACAACAGGAGAATCAACACTTCCACTCACGGAATTGAAGGCGAAGAAGGTTATTTTAAAGCCATTGATAAACACTTCAACAGTTTCAACGCTTCTATAGGTTACAAAACCAATTTATCAAGTTATATTTCAACCCGAATTAATATTGCTTCTGGATTTAGAGCTCCGAATTTATCCGAATTAACTTCAAATGGCGTTCACGAAGGAAGTAATCGTTATGAAATTGGAAATTCTGAATTAAAAAACGAACAAAATTTTCAAGTGGATTTGAATTTGGAATACAAAAGCGAACACTTTGAATGGTTCATAAACGGATTTTACAATCACGTAAACAATTACATTTACATTACGCCAACAGGTGCCGAAATTGACGGAAATGACGTGTACAATTATGTGCAAAACAACGCCTATTTATTTGGTGGAGAAGCAGGAATTCACTTTCATCCACATCCGTATGATTGGTTACATTTTACCAGTAGTTTTGAAAGTGTTACAGGAAAACAAAACGACAATTATTTACCATTAATCCCAGCGAATCAATGGAAAAACAACATTCGTATGGAATTTGAATCGTTTAAATATTTCAAAAACGCTTATCTATCCTATTTCTTCAATTATACTTTCAAACAAAACAATATCAACGAATTTGAGACTAGAACGCCAGACTACTTGTTGATTAATTTTGCTGTTGGCGGAAAAGTAACATTGGGTAAAACCGCTTTTAATGTAAATTTAAACGCTAATAATCTTTTAGACAAAATGTATACGAATCACTTATCTAGATTAAAAACAGACGGAATTAACAATATGGGACGAAATATAATTCTGAGTTTAAATTTTGATTTATAATTAACAACTCTTTACAATTCATTTGAATATCTTTGTTTTAAT
The DNA here is from genome assembly GCF_002422095.1 of Flavobacterium sp. UBA6195. Classification (GTDB taxonomy): domain Bacteria; phylum Bacteroidota; class Bacteroidia; order Flavobacteriales; family Flavobacteriaceae; genus Flavobacterium. The sequence continues at coordinate 3,239 of NZ_DITB01000077.1, read as the reverse complement.
CAACTAACCCAATATGAAAAGAACAATAACAGTATCCGCTATTGTTTGTACACTTGTTATGAACGCACAAACAAAAATCAATTATCCTGAAACAAAAAGAATTGACCATGTTGACACTTATTTTGGTGAACAAATTAACGATTATTATCGTTGGTTAGAAGACGACAGAAGTACTGAAACAGAAGCTTGGGTAAAAGCACAAAATGTGGTAACCTATGGTTATTTAGAACAAATTCCATATAGAAATCAGCTTAAATCTAGAATGGAACAATTGTGGAATTACGAAAAAATTTCGGCTCCATTCAAAGAAGGTGATTATACATATTACTACAAAAACAACGGACTTCAAAATCAATCGGTTTTGTACCGAAAAGATAAAGTCGGTAAAGAAGAAATCTTTTTAGATCCAAATACCTTTTCAAAAGATGGAACAACTTCGTTAGGCGGAATTAACTTTTCAAAAGACGGAAGCTTAGTTGCTTATGCTATTTCAGAAGGCGGAAGCGATTGGAGAAAAGTGATTGTAATGGAAGCTAAAACTAAGAAAATCATCGGCGATACAATTGTGGATGTGAAATTCAGTGGCGTTTCTTGGTACAAAAATGAAGGTTTCTATTATTCAAGCTATGACAAACCCGTTGGAAGCGAATTATCAGCAAAAACCGACCAACACAAATTGTATTATCACAAATTAAATACTTCGCAAAAAACTGATAAATTAATTTTTGGTGGCGATGTAAAAAGAAGATATGTTGGTGGTTATGTTTCGGAAGATGAGAAATATTTGTTTATTTCTGCTGCGAATTCTACTTCTGGAAATGAATTATATTACTTGGATTTATCAATACCTGATGCTAAAATCGTAACGCTAATTGACAATTACGAAAACGACAATGATGTTTTAGATAACAAAGGGTCAAAAGTTTATTTGGTAACGAATTACAAAGCACCAAACAAACGCGTGGTGACTTTTGATTTATCAAATCCGGAAAAAGAAAACTGGAAAGATTGTATTCCAGAAACTGAGAATGTGTTGTCGCCAAACACAGGAAGCGGTTATATTTTTGCAAGTTATATGAAAGATGCAGTGTCTTTCATTAAACAATACGATTATAACGGAAAATTAGTTCGTGATATTCAATTACCAGGCGTGGGAACTGCTGGAGGTTTTGGTGGAAAAGAAAAGGAAACAACTTTATATTTTTCGTTTACAAATTATGTAACCCCAGGAACTACATATGCTTTTGATCCAAAAACAGGAAAATCAGAAGTATATCAAAAACCTAAAGTAGATTTTAATTCAGCAGATTACGAATCAAAACAAGTGTTTTATACTTCAAAAGATGGCACAAAAGTTCCAATGATTATCACTTATAAAAAAGGAACAAAATTAAACAGAAAAAACCCAACAGTACTTTATGGCTACGGTGGATTTAATGTTAGTTTGACCCCATCATTTAGTATTGCAAACGCGGTTTGGTTAGAAAACGGAGGCGTTTACGCTGTTGCGAATTTACGCGGAGGTGGAGAATACGGTAAAAAATGGCACGATGCCGGAACACAATTGAAAAAGCAAAACGTTTTTGATGATTTCATTGCGGCAGCTGAATATCTAATCAAAGAAAAATATACTTCATCTGATTATTTAGCGATTAAAGGTGGTTCAAACGGAGGTTTATTAGTTGGTGCGGTAATGACACAACGACCTGATTTAGTAAAAGTAGCGTTACCAGCAGTGGGAGTTTTAGATATGTTGCGTTACCATACTTTTACCGCAGGAGCAGGTTGGGCTTACGATTATGGAACATCGGAACAAAGCAAAGAAATGTTTGAATATATCAAAGGTTATTCGCCAGTTCATAATGTAAAAGCGGGTACAAAATATCCAGCAACTATGGTGACTACTGGCGATCATGATGACCGTGTTGTTCCAGCACACAGTTTCAAATTTGCTGCAGAATTGCAAGCGAAACAAGCGGGAGATAACCCCGTTTTAATTCGAATTGATGTAAATGCGGGTCACGGAGCTGGAAAATCGGTTGCGGCTACTATTCAAGAAAATGTGGACATGCAAGTATTTACACTTTACAATATGGGTGTTAAAGAATTAAAATAGAAAAGTTAAAAAACTGATAAAAGAGCCTTCGGGCTCTTTTTTTATGCAATAAAACTTCAAAAAACGGGTTTTTTATTTATGAGAATTCTAGTTTTTATATCCATTATTATTGCTTCTGTCGGATTACAAAGTTGTAATTCAACCGTAAAAAGTGTGTACCGTGATGACTTTAGAAGTGCATCGGAAGCCGAAATTAAGAATATTCAAAAAGAAGTTGGCGCAACAAATTCTAACAAAAGTATTCTGATACTAACGCAAACTTATAAAGGAGAAAAAATCATCATTTCGCAAAACCGAAAGGCGATTTTTTCTGAATATCCGATTACTAATTTAAAAAGTAGAATTGCGAATTATTTGAGTGTAAACAGAAATTTTGATGTTCATATAAAAGATATCAGCACCAAAAAAGAGGTCGTAATTCCATCTAAAAAAATTGCAAAGCACAAATATATTTACATAATGAAAAAAGTAACTAAAGGAAAGTTTCAATATATCATTAGTTTTAGTAATATACTTCGGCCCTTAAAATAAAAATCAGTAAACTTAAATTAAGTTTACTGATTTTTATTTACTTAATTAAATTACTGTTTAGGTAAAGGTGCGCCAACAGCTATGTCGCAACGGTGTCCCTCTTGACCATGAGGAGGGTTCATACCAGGAAGAGTAGTTACACCTTCAATAGTTGTTGAACCATTACCAGAATTAATTTTCATTACAGGTTTTTCCTCTGCTTTTTGACTAACAACTTGTGTGGTTACTTGTGGTTGCTTTTGATTTACTGATTTTGAATTTAAAGGAGCTCCTACCGGAATTTCACAACGATGACCTGGTTGCCCATGTGGTGGATTCATTCCTGGCGCTGTTTGTGTTTGCGTTTGTGTGGTTTGTTGCGTTTGTTGTTGTATGGGTTGCACTTGCTGTCCTTGATTGCCAACTCGCTGTTTTAACCAAGCTTCCCCTGAAAAAGGTTGCACAGTTTTTTGGGATTCTTCCACAGGTTTTACTTCCTCGTCTTTTTTACAAGAGATAAAAAATAGTGAACTAATAACACCAAATAAAAATATATTCTTTTTCATTATTTTCAATTTTTATGTTTTCAAATCATTAATGTCCGATAAAAAAT